>CAZHPU010000012.1:0-20170 GCA_964534435.1 uncultured Lachnospiraceae bacterium
TATGCGAGAAATTATGCGGCAAGACAAAATCTCTTTCGATTGAATCAAAGGCCATGGTTGAGGATTCACTTGTATTAAATCAGGCACAAGCTATATTTTGGACCGGTATACTTGTCGTAATCATACCTATCGGAATTATTTTAATAGGTGTATTTGTCACGGTTAAGCGAAGAAAAGGAAAATAAATGAAGATTAAATCTCTTGTTGTTCTGCTTGCAATTTGTATTCTTTTAGCCGCAGTTTTTTTCACGTGTCTCTTTATTACAGACAAAAGCGAAAATGTTCAAACGACAAGTACCGAAAATGTTCGCAAGCTTATCAAGCAATTCAGCTCCGACAATATAGAATCAATAGAGTTTCCGATAGACGGTAAAATCATAACGCTTTGCAAGGAAAACGACGAATGGATTATATCAAATGATGGAGATACACCGATAAATCAGACAGCTGTATCATCAATTCTCAGCGAAATAACACCCCTTCTTGCAATTCGGGAGATTGGGCAATATTCATATTCCGATTACGGTTTGGACTCACCGTCACTTACCGTTTCGGTGAGTGTAAATAATGAAAATATAAATCTTATATTCGGCAACGAAATTTCGCGTTATAACGGATATTATTTTACGTTGGGTGACGGCAACATTTACATTGTTGATGAAGAATTATATAACTGTTTCAACATTGAAATGTCGGAACTTGTCGAATTACCCGAAATATCATATGATAATATTGTGGGCATAACTCTTCAAACATATAACGACATCAATATCGAAATCGACAGTCAAACTTCGGGAAATGATGAACTTAATCTGCTATCTGCCGTTAAATCGATTGAACCGTCAAATTTTGTCGATTATGGCAGCGAAAATTTTGAAATATACGGACTTGATAAGCCCGCTACCATTACAATAGAATACAAGAACGAACAAAATATCGAACTTGCAATCGGACACGGAAACGATAACAATAATTTGTATTTTTATATCAATAACTCCCGCGCTGTTTATTTATTACAATGTTCGGATTCGGATATTCTGCTTAAATATATAGATAAAATCAACAATGACGCCGAAAATCAAATCAAATGAGCAATTACTATTGATTTAATCGATAAATCATAGTATAATAATGATATAGATTAAATCAAACAACCGAATCGGAGCATTATCGGCAAAGCCGTAATTCTTATAATTATGATTGAACTTAAAATAGCAGGTCTGAAGGTAAGAATACTAAATGATAATCCTTTATTAAACGACAAATGTGAAAAATACATCTGCGATGACAGATTATCACCGCCCGACATTACAATTAAAGTTGACGAATTCGACATTGAAAAGGAAAAAAGCAGTGAGTCGGAGGATAAACTGCTTCTTGACGAAGTTCAAACCGAATATCTGTCAATATATCGGAAACTCTGCGAAAAAATATTGGACTTTAACGGCTTTTTAATGCATGCATCGGTTGTCGAAAAAGACGGCGAAGCTTTCGCATTTACCGCTCCGAGCGGCACAGGTAAAAGTACACACGCACGGCTGTGGCGTGAGAATTTAAGTAACGTTCATTCGGTAAATGACGATAAACCGATAATGAGAGTTATAAACGGAACAATATGTGCTTGCGGTACTCCGTGGTGCGGCAAGCACAATCTGAGCGAAAATATTATTGTACCTTTACGGGGTATATGCTTTCTTGAACAAGCGTCTGTAAATACTATTGTACATTCCGATCCCCAAAAAGAGATACATAATTTGCTCTTTCAGATTTACAGGCCGAAAAACCAAGAATTGCTGATAAAAACACTTGATTTAGTTGATAATGTAATAAAAAACATTCCGATTTACCGTATGAAATGCAACATGGAACCGGAGGCTGCATATATGTCATATGATATGATGCATTGCACACAAAAACCGGTACCGGAAAGGTAATAAAAAATATGAAAGTTAAAGAAGGATTTATAATGCGTGAGGTGGCGGGAATGAACGTAGTTCTTGCCGTAGGAAAAGCCGCCGAAAAATTCAAGGGAACAATAACGCTAAACGATTCGGGCAAACTGCTTTGGAGAAAGCTCGAAAGCGGATGTTCGAAGAAAGAGCTTCTGGACGATATGCTTGACAATTATGACATTGACGAGACTACGGCAAAAAGGGACATCGATATATTCCTAAATAAGTTAATCGACAACGGCATAATAGATAACGATTAAAATGGAATACCGCAATCTTATCAAAGAAAAAGGCATACTTGCTTTTACACCGGGCGGAAGCAGTATGAGGCCTATGCTGGTTCATCACAACAATCCCGTCATAGTCGAATCGATTGATAAAAGTAAAAAACCCAAAAAATACGATGTTGTTTTTTATCAGCGTGATGACGGAAAATATGTTTTACATCGCATAATATCCGAAAAAGGCAATTTATATACATGCTGCGGAGACGGCCAAACAAATCCGGAATACGGCGTTAGGAACGATATGATTTTTGCGGTTCTTATCGGATATTACAAGGGAAATCGATATGTTGACGTTCGGAAAAATATATCTTACAAAATTTATTCTCGTCTGCGGGTTGCATCACTTCCGATCAGAAAATTATATAGTAATGTAATCTCTTATCTTCGTCACATATAAAATAATAAAGGGACTTTTGCATTTATATGTAAAAGCCCCTTTGAGAATTTACTGTATTATTTTTCCCACATAAACGTATGCGGACAAGATTTGGTTTCCAAACCTGAAAAATCAAACTGTCGTAGTACCTCATAAGTTCCGATTGCAACAGAGTTCGAAAGATTCAGACAGCGAAGAGTATTCCGCATAGGTATCCTTACGCAGCAATCGGGATATTTTTTCAACAGTTCCTCGGGTAATCCGACAGATTCCTTGCCGAAAATCAAAAAACAGCCTTTACCGTATTTCGGAGCTGTATATGATTTATTCCCTTTTGATGAAAAAAGGTAAATCTCATCGGATTTATGCAAATCAAGAAAAGCATCAAGGCTGTCATAATAAGTTATATCAAGCTTATCCCAATAATCTAGACCTGCGCGTTTAAGACGCTTACTGCTGATTTCAAACCCGAGAGGTTTAATCAAATGAAGTGCAGCGCCGGTTACCGCACAAGTCCTGGCAACATTCCCCGTATTTTCGGGGATTTCAGGTTCAACAAGAACTATATTCAAATCGTTCATAATTTGCCTTTCTATTTAACGGTTTATGCGTTAATTTCACATTATACAAAGTATTGTATATCGCCGTATATTCTAACATGTTTTTATGAAATAATCAAGAATATTAACATTTTATGTATGGCATTTTTAAGGTAAAAAAAGTATAATGTATTTTATAAAATAAAATGAGGTTACATATATGGGTTTGCTGAAAAAATTATTCGGAACAACCAGTGAAAAAGAAATAAAGAAAATCACTCCTATTGTTAATGAAGTCGAGGCACTTGCCGATAAATATTCGCAAATGTCGGATGCAGAGCTTCGTGCTGTTACGGATGAATTAAAGAAACGTCTTGCAGACGGAGAATCACTTGACGATATTCTGCCCGACGCTTTTGCGGCAGTACGCGAAGCTGATGACCGCGTTCTCGGCAAAAGACCTTTTCGCGTACAGATAATGGGCGGTATTATACTTCATCAAGGGCGTATAGCGGAAATGAAAACAGGCGAAGGAAAAACTCTTGTTGCCACACTTCCCGCATACCTGAATGCCCTTACCGGAAAAGGGGTTCATATTGTTACCGTAAATGAATATCTTGCACGGCTCGGAGCCGAAGAGATGGGCAGAGTATATGAGTTTATGGGTTTATCAACAGGTCTTGTTATTCACGACCAAACCAAAGAAGAAAAGCGCCATGCTTACGCATGTGACATAACATACGGCACAAACAATGAATTCGGATTTGATTATCTGCGTGATAATATGGCCGTATACAAACAGAATGTTTGTCAGAGAGGACATCATTTTGCCATAGTTGACGAGGTTGACTCAATTCTGATAGATGAAGCAAGAACTCCTCTTATTATTTCGGGTGAGGGCGAAAAGTCAACCGATTTATATGAAATAACAGAAAAACTTGTTTCACGCATGAAACCGTTTCGTATAAAAGAAGTTGACGAAAAAGAATCAACCGATTCGGTTGAGCAGGATCCGGATGCCGATTATATAGTAGACGAAAAGAAACGCTCCGCTGTATTGACTGCAAAAGGAATTGCCAAAGTCGAAGAATATTTTAAGATTGACAACTATTCCGACCCCGAAAATGCAAATATAGCTCATCATGTAAATCAGGCACTTCATGCACATGGTGTGTTTAAGCTTGATGTCGATTATGTCGTCAAAGACGGCCAGGTTCTTATAGTCGATACATTTACCGGCAGAATAATGCCGGGCAGACGCTGGTCTGACGGTCTGCATCAGGCGGTTGAAGCCAAGGAACATGTTAAAATAGAAAAAGAAAACAAAACACTTGCAACCATAACATTTCAGAATTACTTCAGAATGTATACCAAACTGTCGGGTATGACAGGTACGGCAATTACCGAAGAGGACGAATTCCGCGAAATTTATTATTTGGATGTAGTCGAAATTCCGACGAACAAACCGATGATTCGTATTGATCATCATGATGAGGTTTACAAAACAGTTAAAGGCAAGTATGATGCGATCATTGAGCAGATAAAGGAATGTCATGAAAAGGGACAGCCTGTACTTGTCGGTACGGTTTCTGTCGAAAAATCGGAAATACTTTCAAAAAAATTAAGTATGAACGGCATTAAGCACACCGTTCTTAATGCAAAATATCACGAACGCGAGGCCGAAATCGTTGCGCAGGCAGGCAAACTCGGAACAGTAACAATAGCAACAAATATGGCGGGACGCGGAACGGACATTATGCTTGGCGGCAACCCCGAGTTTCTTGCAAAGCAGGAAATGCGCCGACTTGAATATGACGAAGACACGATTGGCCTTGCGGTAGGCTCTTCCCTGTCTGTTTCGGAAGAAGTTTTGGCTGCACGTGAAGTTTATCACGATTTATACAATAAATACAAAGAACAAATAGCTCCCGAATGGAAAAAAGTCTGCGAAGTCGGCGGTTTATTTATTATCGGTACCGAACGTCATGAATCCAGACGAATTGACAATCAGCTTCGGGGACGCTCCGGCAGGCAAGGTGACCCCGGTGAGTCGAGGTTTTATCTTTCACTTGAAGATGATTTGTTAAGACTTTTCGGAAGTGAAAATGTTGCCGCGATGGTTGAAAAAATGGGTTTGCCTGATGATCAGCCCATATCCGCGCGTATTTTATCAAACTCTATTGAACGTGCTCAAAAGCGTCTTGAAGATCAAAACTTCGGATACAGAAAAAATGTTCTTGCGTATGATGATGTGATGAACCAACAAAGAAATCTTATATACAGTCAGCGCAATGAAGTCCTTGACGGTCTGAACATGAAAGATAAAATCGTTGATATGATAAATCAGACCATATCAAATGTTGTCGATCAGGCATGTGCGGGCGAAAGCAAAGACGATTGGAGACTTGATGATATCAAATCATATTTCTTCGGATATCTTTGCACACCCGATGATTTTAAGTTTGAAGACGGAAAAATTCCGGTTGATCTGACTCCCGAGAGTATCAAAGATGATTTAACAAAACGCGCCGCAGAAAAATACGCCGAAAAAGAAGCGATTTTCGGTGACCAAATGAGAGAAATCGAAAGAATTGTCATACTGCAGAATGTTGATCATTTTTGGACCGATCATATTGATGCAATGGACGATCTGAAAGGCTCAATCGGTCTGAACAGTTATGCTCAGCGCAATCCGTTAAACGAATACAGAATAGCCGGTGCCGATATGTTTGATGAAATGATTGAAAACATCAGACAATCAACAGTCCGTATGATTCTTTCGGTTGCAAAGCAGGAAGAGCCGGTGCAACGCAAGCAATCGGTCCGCATCACAGGACAGTCCGGAGGTGCCGAGCCGGTCCCGGAAAAAAAGACTGCACCTAAGATTTCCGTAAAAAAAGTCGGGCCCAATGACCCATGTCCTTGCGGAAGCGGGCGCAAATATAAAAAATGTCACGGAATGGCATCCATGACAGACGAAAAAGATCTTTAATAAAAAGGCACAAATACCGCAGTACAATCAGCATTATTTATACTGCGGTATTTTGTACAGAAAAAAAAATAAACGAGGAAATACTGTTAAATGGGATTCGGCTTTTTAGTATACGGTTATCTTATGCTGATAGACTACGGCGTTGAAATCAATGCCGATTACGGTATCGGATTCGATATATTCCCCGATATTCTCGGCTACATATTATTTTTTCTTGCACTCAAAAATCTTTCAAGACATGCAAAAGGTTTTTCAAGAGCAAAAAGCATTTGTACTCTTCTGATTTTTATCGGCGCCGTAACATTAGTTGCCCAGCTGTTCTCTTTAACCGGGATTTGGTTAAAATATCTGTCAATCATTCTCAACTGTACCGAATATGTGAAATATCCATTGCTTCTGCTTCTTCATATAGGAATTATGGATGGGATTCATTCGCTTGCACTTGATGTGGATTTACCGAAGCTGTCGGATAAAGCGAGTATCGGCAAAATCATCTCAATCATTTATTACTGCACGGGTATCTGCATGATTGTATATGAACTCGGTTTCGGAACACCGACGGGTAAAGCTGCGACAATATATTCATCGATAGGAATTTGTTTTCAAATTCTTTTTTACCTGATGTTTTTTTACAATTTTTGCGTTTTATTCTCTTCATATAGGCAAATATGCTATGAAGGCGATGAGAACATGGACGGGCCTGAAAAAAATCCTCTTTCACTCTTATACAACAAAATAAAAGAAAAAACGGAAAAGAGCGATGAAAGTGACGAAAACAAATAATTTTCCCTCAAAAAAAGAGAAAAACGGAATAGGGTTGTCTCTTATAATTGCCGGATTGTTTTTTTTAATTGACCCTTATATTGTAGTAATTGATATTTTACCTGATTTTATCGGATATTTACTTATTTTTATCGGGCTGCGACATCTTTCATTTCTTAATATGTCAATGGCGGAAGCAAGAAAAAGCACTGTAATTCTACTGATTATCTCTTTTTGCAGAGTACCCGCTTCCCTGTTGTATATATCAATGGCAAGCGACACAACCCAGCAGTGGGGGCTTATTTTCGCCATTGCTTTTGCGATTTGTGAGATTATTTACGGAAGACGTATGTTCGATTCATTTTTTGACGGAATATACGACTTTGTATGCAGTGATGATAATCTTTCACCGGAAATGCCGCTTTTTTTCCGTCATAAGGAATGCAATATAATTACCTCTGTATTTATCATAATGAAATCTGTTTTATCGGCACTTCCCGAGCTTACCACACTCGCGAGCACCGATTACGGGGTTGTTACATCGGAAGGAATATCAACAGTAGCAAATTATCACGGTATTTTCACAATATTTTCCGCAATTATAGTTTTAATTTTCGGAATATATTGGTATGTACGGCTTAATATATATCTTAAAGGTCTTCAAAACGACGATTATTTTATAAATACGGCAAAGACGAAATGCGCTAATTCGGAAAACAGCGATTCGGAAAAACGTGAAATTAAAATTGTTTTATTATCACTTTTTCTGTTTTGCATTGCTTTTATCTTATCGTTTGAACCGATTTTTGACAATATCAACTATTTGCCGCACTTTATTTTTGCAGGAGTCTTTTTACTATCATTTTTGATTCTCTCTTCAAAATATGAAGCCGCAAAATCCGCTATCGCACCGTGCATTACTTATATTGTCATTTCATTGGCTTCATGGATATATTCGGTTTACTTTGTATTATCTTTTTTCTCTGATTTTCTGAATGACAGTGCCGAAGGCCTTTCTTTTTCGGTTTCAAGTGTCCTCCAAGTCTACATCTCGAAATCAATAGATATACTTTACAAGTTTATCGGAATGTGTGTTGCTTCACTTATTGATTCTGTGTTTTTCATCATATTCTTAATAGCGTTAAGAAAACTTATGGCTCGAATAATCGACAGCTTTACGGGAGGGACATATGCACCCGATGGACATCTGATAGGCAGCAAAGAAGTTTTACATACTCAGAAATCATTGCACAATAATCTTAACTTAATGTTTTGTATGGGTATAATCAGTGCTGTTTCTTCGGTGTTAAGAACATCTCTTACGACTGTATTTCCGACATGGTGGCTTTTCGACACTGTAATAAGAATTATTTTCATTGCCGTTGCCCTTAAACTTGTTTTCGACATTAGGTACTGCATTAAAGACAAATATGACATAAACAGCTGAAGATTCTAAATCAAAATATGAAAGCAGTGAGGTATAATAATGACTTGGGATGAACTTGAGCAAAAATGCAAAGAATGCCGCAAATGTTCTCTTGGGGATAAAAAGAAAAATACCGTATTCGGAACCGGTAACAGAAACAGCATTCTTATGTTCGTCGGCGAAGCACCGGGCGAAAACGAAGATCTAACAGGTATACCGTTCGTCGGAAGAGCGGGACAACTTCTTGACAAATATCTGAACGTTGTTGATATCCGCCGCGAAGATGTATATATATGTAATATACTCAAATGCCGTCCTCCCGAAAATCGCGATCCCGAAGGCAACGAACAGGATATGTGTATCGAGTATCTGCGTGAGCAAGTTCGGCTTGTAAAGCCAAAAATGATTGTTTGCCTCGGCAGAATATCGGCATCAAGACTTATTCATCCAGATTACAAAATCACAAAAGAACACGGTCAGTGGGTAAGCAAAGGTAATTTTGAAATGACCGCTGTCTATCATCCCTCATTTCTGCTCAGAGGCAATCCGTTATACAAAGAACAAATGCTTGAGGACATGAAAGCAGTCTCGACCAAATTTCATTCTTATTTGAACGATAAATCCGAAAATCAATAAACAAAATAAAGGAGCAGGTCAAGTAAACCGTGCTCCTTTATTTTATTGCATTATAATATTTTGAAATTCGGCTTTCGCAACTTTTGCCAAATCAAACGGGTTAATCATTATTTGAGTTCCTACCCTGCCGCCGCTTATAATGATTTTATCATATCCGGTTGCGCTTTCGTGGATAACCGTAGGAAATTGTTTTTTCATACCAATCGGGGAGCAGCCGCCTCTGATATAACCCGTAAGAGAGGTCAAATCTTTAACATGAATCAGTTCGACCGATTTCTCACCGACAGAAGAAGCGCATTTTTTTAAGTCAAGTTCATCATCTACCGGGATAACAAAAACATAGTGACCGCCGCTCTTTCCGACGGCAACAAGCGTTTTGAAAGTGATATTATGATCCTGTCCCAGCATATCGGCAACAGCGCTTCCGTCGATAAATTCATCACATTTATAAATGAGCATTTCGTAACTTACTTTTTCCCTGTCAAGTATACGCATTGCATTTGTTTTAATTTCTTTTGCCATTATTATTTATCTTTGTGCCTTCCTTCTTTTTAAAGAATTGATAATATCCGCATTTAATCATTCCGTTATATAATTTACGCACTTTATCTGCACGTCTGCCGTAAAAACGTTCAAATTCTTCATTTGATGAAATAATATATATCTGCCAGTTATCAAGCTGCGAAAAATGTTTTCCCATCTTTCTGTAAAGTTCTTCAGCCTGCTCAACAGTCATCAGTCTCTCACCGTACGGAGGATTACATACAATCGTGCCGCGACGTCCGCCTGTTTTAATCTCCAACGCATCACGCACAAATGCTTTAACATATTTTGTAACACCTGCTCTGCTGCAATTTTCCTTAGCGGTATTTACAGACACGGGATCTATATCCGAAGCATATGCCTCAAATGAAACATCGTCACGGCGAAGCGAAAGGGCCTCATCGCGCGCATCTTTCCATATATTCATCGGCAGAAAATCATACTCCTCCGCGGCAAATGTTCTTTTAAGTCCCGGAGCTATATTTGCCATTTGCATCGCAGCCTCGATAGGTATAGTTCCGCTTCCGCACATCGGATCCCAGAAAAGAACATCCTCACGGGGACGTGCAATTTTAGCGAGAGCCGAAGCAAGTGTTTCACGAAGCGGTGCGGCATTAGCGGCCGGACGATAACCCCTTTTGTGTAAAGCGGTACCGCTTAAATCAAGTAAAAGCGCAGCTTCATCTTTAAGTATAAAGAACTCGATTTGCATTTTGGCGGCATTCGCCGAACACCAGTCTATTTCGTACGCGCTTTTCAAACGTTCGGCAATTGCTTTCTGCACAACCGATTGTAACGCCGGTATCGATGTCAAAACACTTTTTACCGAATGACCGCTTACAGGGAATGCATCATCTCGTCCGATATAATCTTCCCAGTTCATTTTACGGACACCCTCAAACAAATCATCAAAAGTATATGCGGGTGTGCGTCCCACCTCAATAAATAATCGTTCGGCGGTTCTCAGCCAAATATTACATCGAGCAGCGGCATTTTCATCACCGTAAAATCTGATTCTGCCGTCTATTGTCTCTATTCGTTTATAGCCGAGCGCATCAATTTCTTCTCCCAGAATCTTTTCAAGTCCGAAAAGACAGGTTGCCGTATAAATATAATCCATAAATTATTCCGAATATATAATAATTTCAAGTACTGTTACACACAGTATTTTTTCAAAAGGTCACGCATATAATGATACTGTATAAAATTGCCCTTTTTCGCAAGTTTTTCTATTTCATCTCTGCCGACGATTTTTGCATCGCTTACTTCGCTCGGCTGAAGAACAAGTTTATCGTAAGAAATATCCTGCCTGAAAATCCAAACATCGCAGATAGCGCTTGACCCGATAGGATAATTTCGTAAATATCTTATAAAAAGCTCGCCTTTTTTTGAATCAAGAGAAATTCCGAGTTCTTCTTTTGTTTCACGAAGTGCCGCTGCGAGCGAATTTTCACCTTTTAGGGCACAGCCGCCTGTGCATTCCCACATTCCCTCGTATGTCTTTCCCTTTTGCCTTTTGGAAATAACAACCTGACCCAGTGAATTTATAACCCACACTGAGACAACAAGATGGTATTCACCGGGATTCAAATCATGTGCGCCTCTGACAGCACACCGCCCCGGTATCGAACGTCCGTGCTCGTCATACACATCCCATACTTCGGTCAAACATCTCACCTCCGTTTTATAAAATTCAAACATTGGAATATATTTTACCATATTCATCCGATTATGTCAAGATAAAAAAAGCAAACTATCCGACCTCGAATCAAATCGGATAGTTTGCTTTTCTTCTTTTTTTTTCGACAACATCCAAAGCAATAAGCAGAAACAGGCACGCCGAGCCAGTCAATGACAGAATCTTTCCGAGTACAAGACCTGGTGCGGTAAAAACGATCTCGATTTCATGAAATCCCGATGTTATCGGAAATCCCAGAAAGCAAGTATCGACACATTCCGCATCAACTTTTTTACCGTCTATATAGACAGCATACCCTTTGCTATACACAAACGAAAGATTAAAATAGCCGTCTTCGGTTACATTTATTGTGCCGGTAATCTTATCACCGCACGTTTTCGCTTTATCTGCATTGAAAGCATCTACATTGCAGGCGTTTGACAAAATTTCATTACTGTCGGATATCCAAAGCCGAAAATCGGAAATGGCAAAATTCTCATCGGGAAAATCAAAAACAAGTTCATTCTCATTCTCACCGCACGGGCTTATGACATATTCGAACAATTCATTATGATTATAATATTTCCAATCTGCGGCTGTAAGCTTATTTGTCACACCGTTCAGCTTGATTTTTATATCTTTTGATTTAGCACCGACGGTATTATCGACCTTAAATCTTACAATTATCGTTTTGCCTTTACAATCTTCCGACAATTTATAAGTATATGTAAATCCGCCGTCTCCCTTATTATGCTTGAATGACCGAAGTACTTTATCGAATTTGTCGCAATCTTCAAAAATATTTTGACATTCAATCTCTTTGAATGATGATTTGAAATCTGTTTTCGGTAACTCTTTATCGACTATTGTATAAAGCAGAATCGCTTCCATGCATTCGGGATAATCAAGAGTTTCAAATTCACTGAGACTCATAAGTCTGTCGGTAGAATAGCCGACAGGCATTGTATATTCGGTCTCACACAGCACAAGCGCGTTTTCTTTCACTTTTACGGTATATCCATTTGGTATGTAACCGTTATCCCTTGTTATCCAGTATTTATTGCCCATATAGGCGTTGAAATAGACATTTTTCGATCTTGTCATCAATGCCTTGTTACGATATGAATTTTCGTTGCAGAATACATCAAAATATAATCTATTGTAGCTACTGTCATGCAACGATGAATATATTGTATCGGTATAATAATCACTTGAATAAATAACATTCGGTGTTTCGGATGTTTCTATATTTACGGCTGTTCTGCATATCGAGCTGTCTTCCCGTGTCGCTTTCTCAACTAAACTCGTGATGTTTTCATTATGAATTTCGTTATATTTATTTACAGATAACAACTTATCCGAACTATTGATTATAATACATGAAATAACGGGAACAATTAAAAATGCATATGCGCCAAAATTATAAATCTTGCTGTCATGATTTATATAATGTGCAATCTCACACACGGAAAATACGATAATGAAATCAATTACATAAGCTATAGTCCGCCCCGAGCTGAAAGATATCAAAATACCGACTGCGGAAACAATTAAAAAGACAAAAAGTGACAGATAATCATTATCATTGCCTTTTCCGAGTTTCTGAAGCTCACGTCCGCAAATCAAAAGTGCAAGCGGAATAAAAGGAATAAGAACCTTACCGTCCAAATACTGAAAGCCGTTTAAGATATAGATAAAAACAGGGCAAATTAAAATCAGCAAAAAAACAGCCGAAATAAAGTGAAAATGTTTTCTTTCATTGAGAAATACATCTATAATCGAAAAAACGGCGAAAGAGGACAGTCCCATTGAATAACTGCCGAAAGTAAATGCATTAAGATTAACAGTCGGAAGAAAATTAACAAGTGAAATTCCCGAATTTGTCAAATCACGTCCGTTCATAATTGCAAATGCCGTAGGAACAATCAAGATACATGAAAGAAGAATACCGACAATAACGGTTAAAGCAAATTTTCCTCCCACGCTGAAAAAATCAGCCGATGCGGAATATTTTCTCGTTATGGTACCGTTATTTATACATTCAAAATAACGGAATACCGCATAAACCGTTATGCACACAATTGCCGATACGCTGAAAAAATAGCTTGTCATAACAATTAAGAATACAGTTATCGCAAGTGGAGTCTTAATATTCCTTTCAACGAACAAATCAACGCAAAAAAAGGCGATAAGAAGCAGCGGCATATAAATAATAAACATAATATGTCGATGACTGTGCAAAATTATTGGCCCCGCTACCGAGAACATAACCGTAAGCACGGTCGAAATAAAAGAGTCAAATCGGCGTCTTGACCATATAAAGAAAAGAATAATATCTGCAATAATGCTGATAATCGATACGGCGGCAATATAGTACGCCATTTCAACAAAAGGAAAAAGATACGATAAAAGTATAACGGGAGAAAGAAGGCCGTAGTATGAAATATAATATATATTTTCCCCCGCTCCGAGATTCGGCGCCAAAGAAGGAATGAGCTGACCTGTTTCATAAAACAGCTTTCGAAAATAATCGGGTATTACCGAGTGCTGTGATGCCCAGTCCAACACCGAGCCGTAAACACGTCCGCCTCTCAAAAGTGTATATATAAAAATCAATACCGCAATGCATATCAATCCAACCGAAAGAATATCTCTGTATAATACTCTTCTTCGGCTTTTTATGTGTAATGAATCAATCATTTTTGCTATTTTCTGCATATGAAATAAAATTTTCATATGGGGCCATATGCCACAAATGTTCTATGGTGCTTATTTGTGATTTATAAAGCTTACTGATTTCTGTTTTGCGTGCAACCAAATCATCGGAAAGATGCTCTATCATATCTTCGGGAACATCAATCTCTCCGGCTGTGAATTTTTTTACCGTGGAAGCTTTGTAATATTTTCCGAAAAAATAAAGATGCGACTGACACTTTTCGTTTTCAAATGCCTTAACAACAATATTGTGAGTCATCTTGTGATGCTGATGACCGTACTCGCCGTCTTTATTATGTGTAACAATCATATCCCATTTTTTCAGTTTAATGAAATTTTCAACATCCGAGAGAATATTATCGCTTACTTCGTTCCAGTCATCACGTTTGCCGTTAACTTTATCGGGATATTCGAGAATTATGCCCTGATTTTCGGTTTTCTTGATAACCGATTCAAACTCTGCTTTTCTCGTTTTATTTCTGCCGTTTGTTATACAGACAACAAAATATCCGCCATCAAGAAGATGACCGCCTCCCCAAATAAGTTCATCATCGGGATGGGCAACTATCATCAGCTTCGAGACGCCGCTTAAATCAATATTGCTTAGCATTTCATCCGAAAGGGGCTTTACCGAATGAGCTTTCAAAACACGAATTTCGGATAGAAGCAAATAAATTCCGAACACAAGACCGACAACCATTAAAATCGAAATAAAACAAACAATAATTCTATTAAATATTTTGAATTTCATTTCATCAAAAATCAAAGTTCGGTGTAATATTTACACCATGATTATTTCTCAAATTCAAAAAGCACCGGTTTTACTGCATTTTCTGCAATCTTTTGCACAAGTTATTATCCGGTGTGACATATGCGCTGTAATTTGTGTGATATATTACAAAACCGGGTTTTGCACCAGTCGGCTTTTTCAAATTTCTGATGTTTGTATAATCGACAGCAATATTTTTTGCCTCTGCAAGTGACGAGTGACATGCCGCAATCATAGCCGCCTCGGTAAAATCAGACTCGGACGGTTCATTTCCTTCGCAAAGCATAACAACATGTGATCCGGGGGCATTTTTTACATGAAACCACCAGTCATCTTTTGAGGCAATTTTCTGTCTTATATAATCATTCTGTATGTTATTCTTACCGCAAAGAACGCGATATCCGCCCGATGTTACAAATTCGAGCGGCTTGGAAATGTTTTTTTTATCGGCTGACGCTGCTTTTTTTCTGTTTTTACTGTTACCGTATCCGCAAAGAGAAAGCTCGTTTCTGATTTCATCAAGTTCGCTTTGACCGTTGGCTCTTTCCAATAGATCGAGTTCGGACTTTAAGTATGTGATTTCGGCCGATGATTCTTCAAGCTGTTTTTTTAATTCTATTTCCGCATTTTTTGCTTTATTGTATTTTTTATACCATTTTTGAGCATTTTCTGCAGGTGTAAGTCTTGCGTCAAGTTCAATCTCGACTTCGGACATTTTCGGATCCGAGTAATCAATCAGTTTTGCGGATTTCATACCGCGTGAAAGCATATACATGCTCCCGATGATCAAATCACCGTTTCTTTTGTATTCATCCTTTTTAGAAGCATTCTCAAGCTCGGCTTTTTGAATTTCACTTTTCTTTTCGAGCCTCGAAATAGCATTCTGTACGGTTTTGAAAAGATCGCTTGCCCGTTGTCTGGCTCTTTCGGTACGGTCTTTTGTCTCAAAATAATCTTCTATGAGTTTTGAAACGCTATCATAACAAACAACACCGGCATCTATGTCATACTGCTTTATTAGAATAAATGAGTATTCCGTAGGGCAATTATCCTTATCAACAATCATACACGGATTATATCGGTTATCTTTTATTTTATTTACAAATTCAAAGAATTTATCTGCTATAAGATTCGGATTTTCTTTGATTGTATCACATGAAAGAAACGAAATTTCACGTACATTAAGCGATGATATGCCAAGATAATTGTCGGTGATAAATTTGTCGGTTCGTTTATCAAATTCGCTTTCATCAATTTTTCGGACAAAGTTATCATAAGTTTCGGTCAAGGGATTTGATTTATTCTGAGCCGGAGGCAGCTCATAAAGCATACCGGGTAAAACCTGTCTTTTTTGTGATGTTGAAAAATCCACAGGTCGGATAACTCCGATAATTTTATCAAATTCATCGGTAAATATAATATTACTGTATTTGCCCATTATTTCTTGATAAAGTTTGACCTTCCGTGAAAAACCCATTTCATCTTTTCCGTCAAAAGTTATCCTTATTACTCTTTCAAACCCTATTTGATCGATTGCGATTATTTTTGATCCGTTCAAATATTTACGAAGCATAATGCAAAATATCGGTGGAGTCACGGGATTTTCTTTTGAAATAAAAGTAATATTGATTCTCGGATTATTCGCCGAAGCAGACATACTGACTTTCAGACTTTCGCCCGAAGTCCGTAAAAGTAGGACAATCTCGTCTTTTTCGGGTTGATAAACTTTTTCAACTCTTGATCCCAAAATTCTGTTATTCAATTCAAATGTTACAGCGGATAGCATTCCCGCATCAAAAGCCATTTCGATACCTCATAACTACACTTAAATATTTCGAATTTGCAATTAAATATTACAATTTATATGCCGTATATGCATAAAAACGACCGTTTTTTCTGAAGCCTGCTTTTTTAGCTATCGCTTGCGATGCTCTGTTATATCTTGAGCATGCATATGCGGCTGCATAGCCGTTTTCGATTAAATACTTCGCCAGCGCAACGGTATTAGAAAGTCCATACCCATTATTTCTATATTTGGGAGCGGTCTCAACGGTTATTTCGAGCATTTTTTGTTCGTTATCATGTTCGTTAACCGTTGCAATGGAAACAACTTTATTGTCAATCAGGGTAACAAACGATTGAAGCCCTTTTGATAATTGTTCTGCAAGTGAAAAGGATACTAAAAACTCATATTCTCCTTCGCAAAGCATGCTTGTTGACGGCAATATCAAATCAGAAGCCAGAGAATTTACATCAGTTGCCTCATATCGGTCATACCATCTATACTTTCCTGTACATTCACGTAAATATCCAAGCGATTCAACATAATCACGTAAATGTAAATCGAGCCAATCTATCGCTTTTTCGGTAAAGAAATGTCCCCAAAAGAGCGAGTGAAATTCTTCTGCTGTTTTTTCGACCCCATGATAGGCTTCGATCTCATAATCACCGTCATATTCATCAATCAACACAGGCACAATCATCGGATATTCGGATTTGAGTATTTCTGACTCATCTTCGATTGTTAACATAAAACGACTCCTATTCGAATATAAATAACAATTATGAATTTATTTGAAGGCGTAACTGAATATGGCTTTATAAATTTTAGCGGAATCCTTTATCGGATTAAAATGAGAGGACGGATTTCCCTTTTCATATACGGTTTCAATCGGAATTTCATCAATTTTAATTTTATTTTTTGCCGCGTCAAGAAGCATGTACATTTCATATTCATAGCGATGTCCGGGCACGCTGATTAACCATTCCAAGAGAGATCTGCTGAAGCCGCGAAGACCGGTCTGAGTATCATAAACGTTAACGCCGCTGACTGCGGAAAATACCGCACGTGTTATGGTATTGCCGATTTTCGACCGAATCGGAACATCACCGACAAATTCACGCGAGCCGAGTACAAACTGCGATCCTTCATGCAGTTTAGCGTCAACTCTTGAGATATCATAAGGCTTATGCTGTCCGTCCGCATCGGCGGTTATAATATAATCGACTTCGGGCATTTTATTCAGGATATAACGGAACCCTGTTTTTAAGGCAGCGCCTTTTCCGTGATTTTCTTTTTTTCTCAGAACTGTCGAAAACTGCTTAACAAGATTAAAAATGTCATCATAATCGCTACCTCCGCCATCATCGACAACCATAAGCATATAGCCGTATGAATGAAGTTCGATAACGGTTTTTATAAGCGCTTCATCTGGTTTGTACGCGGGAATTAAAACAACGGTTTTCATTACATTAACATCCTCTCATATTCATTTTTCAGCTTATTTATAATATCATATTTAACATATTTTTTCAAGTGAAAAATTAAATTTTACAGGCAGCGCTCAGTCATTTGCAAACGGAAAAAACCTCCCGCTGTTTAGCGGGAGGATAGAGTCATATTATACAAGAAGCGAGCAAATCAAATCGCCGTATTCGGAAGGATTTTCGATCGGAAGTCCCTCGATTATTCTTGCCTGAGTAAGCAGAATTTTCGCATAATCTTTCAGCTTATCTTTATCCGAAATATAAAGGGATTTCAGCTTTTCCGCAATAGGATGATTTGCGCTTATTTCAAGCGCAACATCGGCTTTTACTTTAGGCCCGCCGCTCGGCATGGAATTATAGACTTTTTCCATTTCAATCGAAATTTCACCGACACTTGCAAGGCAAACCGGATGATTTTTCAGTTTATTAGTAAAACGAATTTCTTTTACACTATCTCCGATAGCCTCTTTCATTACATCAAACAAATCTTTGGACTCATCGTTAAGTTTCTTAACTTGTTCCTTTTCTTCATCAGATGAAAGATCAAAGTCGGAAGTTCCGATATTCGTAAATGCTTTTTCTTGATATTTTTCTATTGACTTAAGAGCAAATTCATCGATATCTTCTGTCAAATAGAGTATTTCAAGTCCCTTGTCCTTAGCAGATTCTGTTTGGGGTAGCATATCTATTTTGTCAATGCTTTCACCGCATGCATAATATATCGACTTCTGATCATCCGACATTCGAGACACATATTCCGAAAGAGAGACAAGTTTTTTCTCTTTGGAAGAATAAAACAAAAGCAAGTCGGTAAGCAAATCTTTATGCATTCCGTAATCGCTGTAAACCCCGTATTTCAGCTGCGAGCCGAGTGCTTTGTAGAATTCTTCATATTTTGCTCGATCGTCCTGAAGAAGTTTCAAAAGCTCACCCTTAATCTTTTTCTCAAGAGACTTTGCAATGGCTTTAAGTTGTCTGTCATGCTGAAGAAGTTCACGCGATATATTAAGCGAGAAGTCCTCACTGTCTACAAGTCCGCTGACAAAGCCGAAATAATCGGGAAGAAGATCGGAACACTTTTCCATTACGAGAACACCGTTTGAATAGAGCTGCAGACCTTTTTCGAAATTCTTCGTATAATAGTTAAAAGGAGCATGTTTCGGTATGTACAGAAGTGCATTATACGAAACCGTACCCTCAACTTTTACGCGTATTACTTTAGCCGGATCCTCGTAGTCATAAAACTTGTCCTTATAAAATTTAATCAGCTCATCTTCGCTGACCTCGGAATCAGTTTTTTTCCAAATAGGCGTCATGCTGTTAACTGTTTTTTCTTCCTCAACATCTTCATATTCACTATCCGAGCCTTCCTTGAGCTTTGATGTTGTTATTTTCATAATAATCGGATAACGAATGTAATCGGAATATTTCTTTACAAGAGATTCGATACGATATTGTTCGAGAAATTCGCTGTATTTCTCATCATCGGTGTCATCTTTGATATGAAGAATGATAGATGTACCATATGAATCCTTTGTACAGGGAGTAACAGTATAACCGTCGGCACCTTTGGACTCCCATCTGTACGCCGACTCGGAGTTATACGGTTTAGAATCAACAATAACATCATCCGCAACCATAAATGCAGAATAAAATCCTACGCCAAACTGTCCGATAACATCAATATCCTCTTTTTTCTCATTCTCATTTTTGAATTTAAGAGAACCGCTGTGGGCGATGGTTCCGAGATTAGATTCCAATTCATCGGAAGTCATACCGCATCCGTTATCCGAAATAGTCAGAGTACGAGACGGTTTATCGATATCAATACGAATTGAAAAATCCGAACGATCAAGTCCGAGAGAACTGTCGCTAAGAGAGCGATAATACAGTTTATCAATCGCATCGCTTGCGTTTGAAATCAACTCGCGAAGGAATATCTCTTTATGAGTATATATAGAATTAATCATCATATCAAGAAGTTTTTGAGATTCTGCCTTAAATTTTTTTGTTGCCATAATACTACCTCCAATAATATATGCATAAATAAATAAGCAATCAATTGCTTACACTGACATCATTATAACGAAATTATATTAAGATTTAATTTGTAGCATATGAATATTTTGTAAACTATTAGCAGTCTATATGTTAGAGTGCTAATGCTCGCCATAAAAAAAGACGTCATTGAGATGACGTCTTAAAGGATGTTCGCGATGAGCTATCTT
>CAZHPU010000013.1:0-19614 GCA_964534435.1 uncultured Lachnospiraceae bacterium
CCGCACCGAGAGCGGCGAAATCCGTCTGTTCAGACCCGAAGAAAATTTCAAGCGGATGAACAATTCGGCAAAGCGTATGAGCATACCCGAAATCGATGTCGATTTCTGCGTCGGAGCCGTTAAAAAGCTGGTCGAGGTTGACCGCGAATGGGTGCCGTCGGCAGACGGAACATCTCTCTACATCCGTCCGTTTATTTTCGCGACCGATGAGCATATCGGCGTACACGCGAGCCGCAGCTATATGTTCTGCATAATCACCAGCCCGTCGGGAAGTTATTATCCCGAGGGGATAAATCCGGTCAAGATTATGATTGAGGACGAAGATGTCCGCGCCGTCAGAGGCGGCACGGGATTTACCAAATGCGGCGGCAACTATGCCGCATCAATCCGCGCGGGAGAGCGCGCCGCCGAAAAAGGCTACGGACAGGTGCTCTGGCTTGACGGCGTTCAGAGAAAATACATCGAGGAAGTCGGCAGCATGAACATAATGTTCAAAATCGACGGAAAAATCGTCACGCCCGCCCTTCAGGGAAGCATTCTGCCCGGCATCACGAGAAAATCGATTCTCGAACTTGCGAAAGATCACGGATACACGGTCGAGGAGCGGCCGATAAGCGTTGACGAGCTGATAGCGGGACTTGAAAAGGGAGACGTCGAAGAGGTCTGGGGAACAGGCACCGCCGCCGTCGTTTCGCCCGTCGGCGAAATCGCCTACAAAGGTAAAGCCTATACCGTAAACGGCGGAGAAATCGGCACTCTTACGAAAAAATTCTACGATGAACTCACGGGAATTCAGTGGGGCAGACTGCCCGACAGATTCGGCTGGACGGTAAAAGTCTGCTGAACGAAAAATATGACCGCACACCGATTTTTCGGTGTGCGGTCTTTTCGTTTGCGGTGAAAGGCGGAGCCGCAGACGGGGAAATATGTTTACTGTTCGGATTTCGGGTTTTTCTGCGCTTTTGCGCCGAAAAATCCGAAATCGGGTTTTATGAGCGAGAGGACATAACGCTCTTTTTTCGGTGATATTCTGCCGTCGACGCTCATGGCGCAGAGGCAGAGCATAACGAGATCTTTCCGCAGACCGTCGTCTGCCGACGACAGCCAGTCGGTCAGCTTCTTTTTGCAGAATGCCGCCGCCGAAATCCCGCCGATTTCGGTTTCGAGTTTTTTCTTGACCGCCGAAAAATCGAAGCGGTCGCCGAAGATTTTAAGGAGAGCGGGGTAGATTAAGAGATAGTCTTTTTCGCTGACCTCTCCGCCCGATATCGTACTGCCGAGTATAAATCCCGCGACGATTTCGGACGGCTTTGAAAGCCCGTCCGAAATTTTAGCGAGTCCCTTGAATATTTCTTCGGATTTTTCTTTGAGCAGACGGGTGCGTTCCGCCGCCGTCAGCCCTTCGTATTCTTTTATGATTTTCGGAATTTCAAACATTTTTCCGACTCTCTTTTCTTTATCGGTTTACAAATCCGATTTTCCGCCGTTTTATCAGAGCGGCAGGTCTTTCTTGATGAAGCGGAGCGAGCCCGCGATGTATCCGACAAGTCCCGCGGCGGCGAGAATTGCGAACTTCCAGATGAAATCGGTCGTTTCGTTCATAATCGAGATTACGTCGAAGAGCGAGATGATTGTCGAATAGTTGAAGTAGTTCAGGCTGTCAAGACGTACGACAGACGGAATTACGGGGCTGCCGAACAGACCGAGCATTGCGGCGACAAGCGCGAATATCGAGAGTCCGCCGCCGATTGCCATCGAACGCTTGCTGCGGTCGAATACGCAGGAGGTGAAGAAGCAGAGTCCCGACAGAGCGAAGAGCACGAGGAATGCGCCGACATTGAGCAGAATCAGCTTGCCCTGCGTGAGTTTAATGTCTTCGGATACCATTGTCAGACATACACAGCCTGTCGCCGTGGTCAGACAGAACATGGCAAACAGCGAGCCGATAAGATAAACTCCCTGAGTGAATACTACCGTCGAACGTTTTGTCGAGGTCGAGAGGACATATGCCATCGAGCCGCTGTCCACCTGTCCCGCAACGAGGTTGTTCGATGCCATTATCATATAGATGATAGGCAGAAGAAGTCCGGCGAGCTTGTAGAAAATCGAGCCGACAATCAGCATATAAAGATCGGTTTTGCCGACCTCTTCGAGCGCGTCGGCAACCTCTTCGGGAAGTTCGGAGAGCAGACTGCTCGATACATCGGCTTTAAGCTCTGCCGCCTTGTCGGAAAGCGCCTTTTCGTATGCGGCTTCGTCGGCGTATTTGCCGTCGGCGTAGTCGCTCTTTATAAGATCAAGTTCATATTCGAGGCGGTTTGAGTAGGTGATTGCGGCGGTGTTTGCAAGATGCTTGATTGATTCGTATGTATAGCCGAAACTCTCGTATTTTTCGGTTGTTACGCCGTAGGATGAAAGCTGTTCGAGGATTTTATCGACATTTTCGCTTTCGGTCATATTGCCGGCAAGGAACATCGATGTGCAGCTTTCGGCGCGCGAATTGCGGTAGGATACACGTTCGTCGCCGTTAAGATAGTCGGCGATATCGCCCGCGGCGATATGATTTATAAGCGACATATAGTCGTAGTCTTCGGGAGCCGCGCTCTCGTGTTTAAGATAGAATGAATCGTTGAACATTCCGTTCGGGTTTAAGGTGTACATAACCGTGCCGAGCATTTCGGCGGCTTCGGATGAGTCGCGTGTGTATGACGGATCGGTCTCTTCGGCTTTTGCGTAGACATATTCCTGAAGATCGGCGACAGCCGTCGAATATGCGAGTTTTACCGCGTTTTCCGAGCTTGCGGGAGTCGATGCCGCCCATTCGGTCATGGCGGCGGCGTATGCGTCGGTCGAATCGAAAGATGTCATATCCGGCTTCGATGCCTGCCAGCTTTCGACGGCGGTTTTAAGGCTCTTGCCCGCCTCTGTCTTCATTTCGGGCTCGGCCGACTGCCATGCCTGAACTGCCGCGCCGTACTGCGACAGATCGGTGAATGTCGACTGATCGGGCATTGCCGACAGCCATTTCAGATAAGAAAGTGTGTCGGTCGCGTTTTCGGTGAACAGACTGTCGAATTTCGCGAGTCCGTCATCGGCGTTTACATAATATCCTATCGCGCGCTCTTCAAGGCTCGCGTCGATTTCTTTTGTGATGATGGTGTCCTGAATCGAGTTTTTGACCTCTCCGATGTTTCCGCTGCCCGAAATCAGCATGACGCAGGCGAGCATGAAGCATACCGCGAAGGTTATGATTGCCCACATGGTTCCGTTTGCCTTGCAGGACTGCTTGAACAGAGCTTTACTGAACATTGTTTTCATTCTCCTTTTTATCTAATAAGATTTTCTTGAAGTGCATTTCGAGCGTGTAGGGAAGTTCGGAAATGAACTTCACATCATAGTTTTTCAGACTGCCGAGAAGTTTTGCCGTTTCATCGGCGTTTATGCGGATGGTCGCCTGACTGTACTGCGGCTGAACGCGGATGACCTCGTAAGGCTCGCGCAGGAATTTTTCGTAGTCGGCGGCGGTGTGGAACTCAATCTTGAATTCTTTTACCGGGCGTTCGGTTATGTCGCTCATCTTGCAGACATCGACGATGTGTCCGTCGGATATGAGCGCGACACGGTCGCAGGAACTTTCGAGTTCCTCGAAACTGTGGCTGCTCATGAAAATCGTTTTGCCCTTTTTGTGTTCCTCTTTTATGATGTCCATGAAAGTGATTCGCATCAGCGGATCGAGACCGGTTGTCGGCTCGTCAAGCAGAATAATCGGGGCATCGTTCATAAGCGCCGCGACAAGCGCGGTTTTCTGCTTCATACCCTTGCTCATCCGTTTGAGATTGGCGCGCGGATCGAGCTGAAGCCGCTCGATAAGCTCGTTCGCGTAGCTCATATCCTTGAGCCCGAGAAATTCGGCCTGACTTTTCAGAAAATCGATACCCGTTTTGAGATCGGGGAATGCGATTTCGCCCGGCACATAGCCGATGCTCTTCGCGATTTCACTCGCGTGCTCCCAAGACGAAAGTCCGTTCACTCCGACATATCCCGATGTCGGCTTCAAGAAGCCGAGAATACTTCTCATCGTGGTCGATTTGCCGCTTCCGTTGGTGCCGACAAATCCGACCATCTCGCCCGGCTCGATCGCAAGGTCGATGCCGAGAATGCCGTGACCGCCGCCGAAATCTTTTGTAAGCTGTCTGCATTCGATTACACTCATTTAAGCGCACCTCCGAAATCTTTTTCCTCTCTGTAAAATTTGAGGAAGTAATCTTCAAGCGACTCGCGTCTGTTGCTGAACGACAGCGCGTGCGATTCGGACAGAAGCGAAATCAGACTGTTGAGGTCGCTGTCCTCTATCGCGAGATCGACGGTGCCGTCCTTCTCGCTTTGCAGGGCGAATGTCGGCAGAGCGGCGGCTTTTTGGAGAAACGCCGCTTTCGCATCGGCATCGGCGAATTTTACCGTGTAATATTTGCGCGACGCGTGTCTTAAATCGTCGGCAACGAACTGCGAGACGATTTTTCCGTCTTTTATAATCGCGATGCGGTCGCAGGTCGAGTCGATTTCCGAGAAGATGTGGCTTGACAGCAGAATTGTCTTGCCGCGCTCTTTCTCTTCGTGGATATAGCGGATGAAATTCTCCTGCATTACGGGATCGAGTCCGCTTGTCGGCTCGTCAAGCACGAGTATGTCGGGATCCGACATAAACGCGGTCACGACCGCGAGCTTACGCTTGACGCCGAGGCTCATATGTTTCGTGTCGCCCGACAGCAGACTGTCGGGAAGCTCGAAAAGATTCAGCATCTTGTCGAGCTGCTCTTTGTTGTGTTTTTTCTGCATATTCTGCATCATGCGGATAAATTCCCATCCGGTGAGCCCCGCGGGAAGCGCAATCTCTCCCGGAATGTATCCGACATGACCCAGCACCTTTGAATAGTTTGTGAAGCTGTCCAGCCCGTTTATCTTCACCGATCCGCTCTGCGGCTTCGAGAAGCCCATCAGATGACGGATTGTGGTTGACTTTCCCGCGCCGTTCGGCCCGAGAAAGCCGAACACCTCTCCGCGGTCGACATACAGACTGACATCGAACACGCCGCGTCCCGAGCCGTAGTCTTTCGTGAGATGCTCGATTTCGATTACGTGGCCGTTCTCTTTGTTCTGCACATTTTGCGTGTCAATCATATCGCGTATATTTCCTCCCTGCTTCGAATTTCAACGATTTTTTTCTTTTCAAATAATAGACACTGTTGACATTTCAACAGTGTTGAATTATAATACGGGTGAGAACAAATTAAAAGAGCAGATTTGTTTGCAGTGTGCAAATATGCACACTGTGCATAATATTGTAAACATAAAGATTGAAATCACAAAAAGGGAAGTACCGATATGAAAGTCAAAAATCTCAACCGCTCGTCGGCGAAAACGAAAAAGATAATCAAGAGCACCTTCGCCGAGATGCTCTCCGAATATAAGGAAATCTCGCGCATATCGGTCAGCGAACTCTGCGAGCGCGCCGAAATCAGCCGCAGCACATTTTATTCGCATTACGATGACAGTTACAGTATCGCCGAGGATTACGAAAACGAGCTTATCGACAGATTTTTCGACAACGCCAAACTGCTCGAAGCCGAGAGCGCCGAGAAGTTCGCCGAGATTTTCTTCCAATATATACGCGAGAACG
The DNA here is from genome assembly GCA_964534435.1 of uncultured Lachnospiraceae bacterium. Lineage (GTDB taxonomy): Bacteria > Bacillota > Clostridia > Oscillospirales > CAG-272 > CAKSQF01. Next base: position 5,678 of record CAZHPU010000013.1, read on the forward strand.
ACGAAAACTACAAACTGCTCTGCCGCTCGAACGATTTTATTTTCGCGGCGAAAAAGCTGACCGCGATTGCCACAAACAAACTGCTCGAACTCTGCACGCGCGACGAGCGGATAAAGAACAGAGATTTTCTCGAACTCGATATATCGGTCTACATAAACGGCATACTCTGCGAGTATGTCAAATACTGCCGCGGAATGACCGATGTGACTCTTGACGAGCTTCACTTGTACACAAAGCTGTGGATAAGAAATTTTGTGGCGAGACGGACGGCGCCGCCCGCCGAATCGAAATAAGCCGAAAACCCGAAACAGACGAAAAAATGAACAAAAATACGCGGACATTTTAGTGGTATATACACAAATCGCCAAGAACTCCTTGATTTTCGAAAAAGCTTATAGTATAATAAAATGTAATTCGAAACAAAAGCGATATACCGAAATAAACGCGCGGAAAATAAACTTCCGCATCGAAAGAAGGCGCCGCAATGCTCAGAACGGAGAATAACAACGGATTCTGCATAGTGCATATCGAGAAGGACGACAGGGGAAATCCATGCGATCTGACCTTCCTTCAGGCAAACGCCGCCTATGCCGCAGGCTCGGGGAGAAAAGTCGGGGAAATTATCGGACACCGCTTTTCCGAACTTTATCCCGACGAAAACTGCGCGGAGCTGATAAAGCGGCTCGAAGATGCCCTGAACGGCGAGAGTATCGGCGTTGACGATATTTATATCGGCGGAGATTTCGGGGTTCATGTCGACATATATCCCACCTGTAAGCCGGACTGTCTTGCCTGCGTTCTCATGCGTGTCGACGACGACGGAAAGTATGCCGACGACGCGGACAGACGAAATCTCAAAGCCATGGTAGAAAAGTTCGAGGAAGAGCAGAAAATTTATGCCGAAACACGCGAGTACGCGCAGTCTATGGGCATCGTCTATCCGCTGTCGATAAAAATGGACTATACAAACGACAGCTATCATATGATAGAATACGATAATTTTCTCAACAGAACCGCCGCCGAGAGCGGAAATATCGACGAGCTGATAAGAACGGGCGCGTCAACCCTGCCCGATCCCGACGAGGCGAAGAAATTTTGGTCGACCTTTAACAGAGAGTCGGCAATCGAAGCCTTCAAAAGCGGTAAAAAACAGCTTCATCTGCGTCACCGCCAATACGGCGACGACGGAAAAATACACTGGATGTATTCGGTGGCGATCTGCACCGAATGCGACGAAAACGGAATAAAGGGAATATCGATGTCGCGCTGCATCGACGAGGAAATGACGCGTGTCGCGCTCGACGCGAGAGCCGAGCGTGACGCGTCGACCGTCAACACAATCGGCAGGCTCTATTCGGTCATAATCGAGGCCGAAATCGCGACGCACAAAATCAGAGTTGTCAAATCGGCGAATTTTATCGAAAATATGCTGGGCGGTCACAGACACGGGCTTCTCGACGATGTCATTGACAAGGCGATGGAAGCGTACATCGGCTCCGATTCAAAAGAAGAAATGCGTCGGTTTTTCGATTTGTCCACGCTTGCCGACCGTCTTGACGGCGTCGAATCGGTGTCGACCGAATATACCGATGTGCGAGGACGCTGGCTGAAAGCGCGCTTTATGGCAAAAGAGAGAGACGACAGCGGAAAGGCGACTGTCGCGCTCTATATCGCCAGAGACATTACCGCCGAAAAATCGAGGGAAATCGCCTATCTCGAACAGATAAAGGCATCGGCCGTCGATGCCGACAGAGCCAATCAGTCGAAAACGAATTTTCTGCGCCGCATGAGCCATGACATACGCACGCCGCTCAACGGCATTATGGGGATGCTGAAAATCATGGACGCCAACGAGGGCGACAAGGCCAAATACCGCGAGTATATGGACAAGGTAAAACGCTCGGCGGACTATCTTATCAGCATCGTGAACAACGTTCTCGACATCAGCAAGATGGAATCGGGAAATATCGAACTCGAACACCGTCCGTTCGACCTTGAAAGTCTGCTGCTGAACACCCTCCCGATAATCGAAACAAACGCCGCGCAGAACAGCGTCATATACAAGGACAGCACGGGCGACATAAAACTCGTTCACAAATATGTCGTGGGCAGTCCGGTGCATCTCAACCGCATACTTATGAATATCGCCTCCAACGCGATAAAATACAACCGCACGGGCGGAACGATTAACCTTTCATGCAGTGAGCTCCGCTGTGACGGCGAACAGGCGACATACGAGTTTATCTGCACCGACAGCGGACTCGGAATGAGCGATGAATTTAAGAATAAGGCGTTCGAGGCGTTCACTCAGGAGGGCAAGCCGACGACCACCGGATTTTCGGGATCGGGGCTCGGCCTCTCAATCGTAAAGAAAATCGTCGACAGCATGGGCGGATATATCGAGCTTGACAGCAAGGAAAACGTCGGTACCACCGTGCGGATTGTTCTGACGCTCGATCTCGACAAAAATCCCGAGGAAAGTCTCAACCGGGAGGTTGAGACGGCAAAACTCGATCTGTCGGGAAGACGGGCAATGCTTGTCGAGGACAACGAAATCAATATGGAAATCGCGACCGTGCTTCTCGGCTCGATGGGACTCGAAATCGTCGGGGTGACAAACGGAAAAGAGGCAGTCGATCTCTTCGCCGAAAGTGAGCCGTACACCTTCGATTTCATATTCATGGATATGATGATGCCGGTAATGGACGGTCTCGAGGCGACACGCAGAATCCGCGCGCTCCCGAACGAGGACGCAAAGACGGTATCGATTATCGCGATGACCGCGAATGCGTTCGCCGAGGACAGAAAAGCCTGCCTTGATGCGGGCATGAACGACCATGTCGGAAAGCCGATAAACAGCGACTAACTCGCTAGAGTGCTGAAAAAGCAGATAGACAACAGGTAAGACATAAAAATAAAGAAAAAGGCAGATATCGACATGAGTAAATTCAGCAAACTATCCGACACGCTCGCAAAACAGCTCGATATGGCGACAGACGACAATCTTCTTCGCCGCAGGATACTCTTCTATTTCATGAGCGCGGTGCTCAGTCTCACATCATTTGTCATGACAATCGTAAATGTCATAACCGGCGAATATCTGCTGATGACATCGACGCTGATATTCGGACTGCTCTCCATGCTGAATGTTCGGCTGATGAAAAAAAATTCGAAAAATCAGACGGCCGTATACGTTATTTTCGGGGTGGAGATGACCGCTCTGCTGCTCTTCTTCCTGATTTCGGGCATACCGAGCGGATTCAGCGTGCTCTGGTCGGCGCTCGTTCCGAGCTTCGCCCTGCTGATTTTCGGAAGGCGCAAGGGATGCATCTTTTCGGCGGTTATCCTTACCGTGCTGCTCTTTTTCTTCTGGACGCCGATAGGACGGTCGCTGCTCTGCTATGATTATTCGGACGTTTTTATGCTGCGTTTCCCCTTTTTCTTCGGCTGTTCGTGGCTGCTCTCTCTCGTAATCGAGGAACTGCGCGCGAAAACCCAGAAACGGCTCGAAAAGGCGAAGCATGACTACGATTATCTCTACCGTCACGACGCGCTGACGGGAATCTGCAACAGATACGGAATGGAAGAGTTTCTCTCGGAAAATTTCGGCGGAAAACTCGAAAATGTGTCGGTCATAATGTACGATGTCGACAATTTCAAGAGAATCAACGACAGCTACGGACACGAGGCGGGCGACGCGGTGCTGAAAATGGTCGCGCAGACGCCGAAAAAGTTCGAATCGGACAGCTGCGGACTGTGCAGATTCGGCGGCGAGGAATTTCTCATAATTATGCGCGGAGAGCATGATGCTCTGAAAGTTGCCGAGGAAATCCGCCGCGAAATCGAGAGCACGCCTGTCGTTCACGGCGAAAGCAGCATAAACGTTACCGTGAGTCTCGGCGTGTGCAGAGCCGAAAATCCCGTAAAAGCGGATATAGAACGCATGACCGTGCTTGCCGACAAGGCGATGTACGCCGCGAAAGCGAACGGCAAAAACAGAGTCGAGCACGAGGATATGTAAATAAAATCGAAAATTCCGACCGTCTGCGGTCGGGATTTTCTTTTCGATATATCCGTATGTCCGATTTTACAATCGGGCTTGCCGAAATTCGCGGTTAAAAAGTTGACAGAGCGGCAGAAGCGTGATATAATAGGGCGTAATATAAAAGAAAAAATTCGTTAAACGAACGGAGAATCGTTTTGGATAAGCTTACCGAAGCAATCTGCTTTGCGGCAGAGGCATTTGACAATATGGAGAGAAAGGTCGACAAACGGCCCGCCGTCCTGCATTCGCTCGAAGCGGCGGTTATCGTATCTGCGCTGACCGACGAAAAAGAGGCGGTCATCGCCGCCGTACTGCATGACACGGTCGAGGACGCGGGTGTTAAAATCGGCGAAATCACCGAAAGATTCGGAGAGAGAGTGGCGGCGCTCGTAATGTCCGAAACAGAGGACAAGCGGGAAAATCAAAAGCCGTCCGACAGCTGGAAGATACGCAAAGAGGAGTCGGTTGAACTGCTCGAAAAAACAGACGATCTCGGCGTGAAGGCGCTCTATCTCGGCGACAAGCTGTCGAATATGAGATCGCTCTGCCGCGCTCACGAAAAATACGGCGACGAAATGTGGGGATATTTCAATCAGCACAGCCCCGAAGAACATAAATGGTATTACACCTCCATCCGCGATATGCTCACCGAATTCGAGGGCAGGCCCGAATACGCCGAATACCGGCTGCTCATCGACAAACTTTTCGGCGAAAAATAATTTCCGCTCAAAAGGAGAAAATTATGGCAACGGTTAAAACAGAATGGGGAAAGGGCGGCGACTGCCGCATAACTCTTGAGGGGCGAATCGACTCATCGAACGCGCCGACTGTCGAAAAAGAGATTTTCGGCGGATTTCTTGAAAAAATCCCCGAAAAAATATACATAGACGCCGAAAAACTCGAATACATCTCATCGGCGGGACTGCGCGTCATTCTGAAAATGCGCAAGCTCTGCGCCGACATCGAAATATACAATGTATCGTCCGAACTTTACGAAATTTTCGAGATGACGGGCTTTACCGAAATGGTAAAGGTGAGAAAGGCCTTCCGCAAACTGTCGGTTGACGGCTGCGAGGTCATCGGCGAAGGCTCGAACGGAGTCGTCTACCGCTACGATCCCGAAATCGTCATAAAAGTCTACCGCAGAGCCGACGCGCTCGCCGAAATCGAACGCGAACGCAAACTCGCGCGCAAGGCGCTGATTCTCGGCATACCGACCGCGATTCCGTTTGACATCGTGAAGGTCGGGAACTCGTACGGCTCGGTGTTTGAACTGCTGAACGCCAAATCGTTTTCGCAGCTTATCGCCGAAGAGCCCGAAAATACCGACAAATACATCGGCGAGTTCGTCGATCTCTTAAAGAAAATCCATTCGACCGAGGTAAATCCCGACGATATGCAGGATATGAAGGCGACGGCGGTCGGCTGGGCGGATTTTCTCACCGATTATCTTCCCGAAAAAGAGAGCCGCAAGCTGTCGGAGCTGATAAAGTCGGTCCCCGAACGGCATACCATGATTCACGGCGACTATCACACGAACAATGTCGAAATGCAGAACGGCGAAATTCTGCTGATAGATATGGACACTCTCTCATTCGGACATCCCGTGTTCGAGCTCGGATCGATGTTTCTCGGATTTATCGGATTCAGCGAGCTGAATCACGATAACGTGATGAAATTTCTGAAACTGCCCTATGAAAAGACGAGCTATATCTGGGGAAAAACGCTCGCGCTCTATCTCGGCACCGATGACGAAAGCCGCATAAAAGAGGTCGAGGATAAGGCGATGATTATCGGCTACGCCCGTCTTATGCGCCGTACGATAAGAAGAATCGGAAAAGACAATCCCGAGGGAGCGGCGGTTATCGAAAACTGCGAAAAGCGGCTCGGTGAGCTTCTCGCAAAGACCGACAGTCTCGATTTCTGATTTTTCGGATATTTCGGCGAAGCGGCGGCACGGTCGGAAAAAAGCAGAATATAAAGCGAAAATAAAGCGAAATTCGGCACTGCGCAAGTATGCAGTGCCGAAATTTTCGCAAAAAATCGAAAATGCAAGCGCTGCTTGACAAAATTCAAAACAGATTATATTGACAAAATCGACCGAGTTGTAATAAAATAACGTTGAAAATCGGCGATAAAAAGAGCGCGAAAAAAAGAGAAAGAGAGAGGCGGAAAATGCTCGCGGACAATATAAAGAAATACAGAAAAGAAAAAAATATGTCACAGGACGAACTTGCCGAAAAGCTGAATGTGTCAAGACAGTCGGTAAGTCTTTGGGAAACAGGTCAGACTCAGCCCACAATCGACAATGTCATAGTGCTTGCGAAGATTTTCGGCATTTCCACAGACGCTCTTCTCGGCGACGGTCAGGCGGCGCCCGCGGCGGTCGGTGAGACGGCGGTTGATACGGCAAAGGCTGCCGAGACGCCCGAAAATCCGAACGGGGATGACGGCGGCAAAAACGGAAAAGATGATAAGAACGGCAAAAAGAAAAAGGCGCTGATTGCCGCGGCGGTAATCTGCGGCATTGCGGTCATAATCGCGATTGTGATTCTGATTGCCTTTTCGGGATGCGAAAAAGACGGGCAGGAGGATATTATTACCGATAAAACCGAGGTTAAGACCGAAGCACCCGTAATAACCGAAAAGCCCGCCGCAAAAGACGTTACGACCGTGACCGAAAAAGTAACAACCGCAAAACCTGTTACCACAACCAAACCCGAAACGACAACCGCGAAAATCACCACGGCAAAACCGGTCACTACCGCGAAACCGGTAACAACCGCGAAAAAGACGGTCGTAAATCCGCAGGGTGACGAACTTTTCAAATACTGCCGTGATTTCGCTCTGAAAATCGGCACCGTCAACGGCGACTACTGCTATTATTCGCAGGATTCGACGAAATACGGCGGATACGACGGCGAAACCTTCTCGATTTCATTCTGGAACGACAGCAACATGGTCGAGTTCTGTCTGCACTGTCCGCTTAGCGACACGCTGAGCATCAACTTCTATCTGCAAATGAGAGGCGGATACAACGGCACATACGAATATTCGTCATCAAAATATTACAGAAGCAACGGCAACTCGCTGAGACTTGCCGAGGGAACAATCGACCCGTCGGTATTCTCGTCAAACTATCCGCTGAACTGCAGCTATTATTACGGAAGCACGGAAGGTCAGAACGAGTTTATGGAAGAGAGCCGTGTCGGCATGGTCGATCTCATAAAACTGCTTAAGAATTTTGTTTATGTCGAGAATATGGGAATCGAATTTTCGGCATTCGGATTTGTGAATTTCTGATTGCAAACAAAAAAGCACCGCCCTGTCGGGCGGTGCTTTTTTGTTTGTTGCCGCTCCGTAAAAAATTCGCCGAAAGATGTGAAAATCGGAGTGTCCGCCCGAAAAAAACGCGTTTTTCGGCGTTTTTTACCGCATAATTGCCGAAATGGCCGAAAACTATTGCGAAAATTTTCGAAAAGTAATATAATTATATGCGGATATATGCGAAAAAAAGACAGACGCGGAGATTTGTTTATGGATAATTTCGACAGAGCCGAAAAAATAAAAAAGATCGGCAAAGACGGCGGACTTGACAGAAAAACATACGACGAATATCTTCTCATACTCAAAGAGGAACTTGTTCCCGCAATGGGATGTACCGAACCGATTTCGGTTGCCTACGCGGCGGCAAAGGCAAGGGATTTGCTGGGCGCGATGCCCGAACAGATGGAAATAATCGCAAGCCCGAACATCATCAAAAACGTCAAAAGCGTGATTGTGCCGAACACGGGCTCGCTTCGCGGCATAGATGCGGCGGCGCTCGCGGGTGCGGTCGCTGGCAGAGCCGACGACGGACTTCAGGTGCTGTCGGGTGTGACCGAGGAGCAGATTGCCGAAATTTCGGCCGCGCTGAAAAAAACCGACTGCGACGTAAAAGCATCCGACAACGGACTTGTTTTCTATATTTCGGTTGCCGCGTTCGCGGACGGCCACAGTGCGAAAGTCGAAATCGCGGGCAGCCATACCAATATTATCTCGCTTGAAAAAGACGGCGAGGTCATCTATACCTGCGCCGACCGAATCGGCGGCGAAAACGAGGCCGAAAAGAGCCACAAAACCGACCGCTCGCTCTTAAACATCGAGGACATTGTGACCTTTGCCGACACGGTCGAAATCGGCGACATCGAAGAGACAATCAAACGGCAGATAGACTGCAACACCGCCATCGCCGAAGAGGGACTTCGCGGAAATTACGGCGCGAATATCGGCAGCGTACTGCTCCGCGCATACGGAAACGGCGTGCACAACCGCGCGAAGGCATATGCCGCCGCAGGATCGGACGCCCGAATGGGCGGCTGTGAAATGCCGGTCGTCATCAATTCGGGAAGCGGCAATCAGGGGCTGACCGCCTCTCTGCCGGTAATCGTATACGCGAAAGAGCTTGATGTAGGCGAGGAAACCCTCTATCGCGCGCTCGTTTTGTCGAATCTCGTGACAATACATCTGAAAACGGGTATCGGAACGCTGTCGGCATACTGCGGCGCGACAAGCGCGGGATGCGGAGCGGCGGCGGGTATCACCTACCTTTACGGAGGACGGTACAACGAAATCGCGCACACGGTTGTAAACGCAATCGCAATCGATTCGGGCATGATATGCGACGGCGCGAAAGCAAGCTGCGCCGCCAAGATCGCGTCCGCCGTCGAGGCGGGGCTGCTCGGTATGCAGATGGAAAGCCATGATATGCAGTTTTACGACGGCGAGGGAATTGTCGTCAAGGGTGTCGAGAACACCATAAAGAATGTCGGCGAACTTGCGTGCAGGGGAATGAAAGAGACCGACAGGGTAATAATCCGAATGATGACCGAAAAACGTACGGCGGATTCGGGAGGAATATGCAGATGAACGAAAAAAAGAGCAGGATACTCAAAACGCTGAAAGAATATCTTATCATTCTGCTCGGCGGTCTGATTTACGCGCTGGCGTTCGACTGGCTGTTCGAGCCGAACAATATCGTCATGGGCGGTTTTACCGGACTTGCGCAGTCACTCAACCATTTCATACCGTCGCTGCCGATAGGTCTCACGGTCGCGATAATGAATGTGCCGCTTTTTATAATCGGATTCAAACTTCAGGGGCCGAAACTGCTCTGGTCGTCGCTTTTCGCCATGCTGACAAGCTCGGCCGCTATCGATATTCTGCCGAAATTCATCGAGTTTAAGCCGATGGACGATCTTCTCATGGTCTGCATACTCGGCGGCGCGATGCTCGGCACAGGTCTCGGAATGCAGCTTCAAATGGGCGCGACGACAGGCGGCACCGAACTCGCCGCCGCTCTGCTCAAATACAAGTTCAAGCACATACAGATAGGCAAGCTCTGCCTGTATATCGATCTCATCGTCATCGCGATTTACACATTGACATTTCAGTATTTCAGAGGAGCGCTTTACGCGGCAATCGCGATGTATGTCAACAGCGCCGCGATGGACGCCTTCATCTACGGACGCAAGACCTCGAAAGTCGCCTGCATAGTATGCAGCGGCGGCGAGGAGCTTATGAAAAAGCTGCTCGAAATGGATTTCGGAATCACCGAAATCACCGCAAAGGGCGGATACAGCGGGCAGGACAGAACGGTGCTGATATGCGCGTTCAAGCCGAGCCGTATCGCCGCCATCAAAAAAGCGGTCGTCGAACTCGATCCGAAAGCATTTATCATGATCTGCGACGCGCAGGAGGTCTACGGCGAGGGTTTCGCCGAATGTATGCTGAACAGTCTGTAAACATCGAAAAGAAAAGCCGACACCCGTGTGTCGGCTTTTCTTTTTTTGTTTGGCTTTGCAATCTGCGGTAAAATCGGACGAAAAAATCTTGTTTTTTTGTTTATTTTGTTGACAATCACCGACGGCTTTGTTATAATGAAAATGCAAAAAACGATTTTTTGCGAAACGAAAGGATGAAATTATGGAAATTTTGACCGACTACTCATGGGTAAGAGGAGTAAACCACTATATGTCGTTCGGGGAACAGCTTAAAAGAGAGCTGGGATACGGCAAACGCGTGAATCTGAACTCGATACGCTTCTGGCTTGATTACAGAACCTACGCGAGAGAAAAGGAAAAATATATCGAAAGGCTTGTCAGATACACGAGAGAATGCTATGAGTGCGGATACCGTGTCATGCCGATTATCTGGAACGGAAATATGCTCGATCCGCATATGATTGACGAGGACAACTATCCCGCAGGCGACGAATACACCGCCGCGGTTGTCAACGCGCTGAAAGACGAGCCCGGCCTGCTCATGTGGGACATCATGAACGAACCGTCATGCAACGGCTGGCTTCAGGACGAGAAAGATCCCGAGGTTAAGAGCGCGAAATTCGAGAAAATGTGGGGATTTGTCCGCAGATACTGTGCGTTCGTCAAAAATATCGACAAGGTCAACGCGATTACCGTCGGACATACGCTCGCCTGCGATATCGAGCCGACCGCAGAGGCGGTTGACGTGCTCTCATTCCACGACTACAACGGAACGGCGCGCTTAATCGACGAAAACTACGCGCTTGCCGACAGTCTGTCGAAAAAATACGGCAAACCTGTCATGCAGACCGAAACCGGCTGTCTCGCGAGAGCGAATCCCTACGATATGGCGCTCGGCGCCTGCGAAAAATACAAGATGGGCTGGTTTGTGTTCGAGCTGATGATTCATGACAGATGCGACAGCGAGCACGGCGTCTTTTATCCCGACGGAACGGTGAGGGATCCAGCGACAATCGCCGCCATGATGGGCTGCTACCGCAACAGAGGCGAGTCGATCATTCTCCCGATTCCGAACAGAGAGGGAGCCGCCGACCGTGCGCTCGCAATGCTGAAAGACGCGCTTACCGAATACACCTGCGACGGATTCGACTACCGTCCGAGCGACAAAGAGAAACTGTTCGAAGCCTGTGAGTACGCCGCATATCTGCTCGAAGGCTGCGATATGATACCGATGGCATATCCTCCGACCGCTCAAATCAACAAATTCAGAAAAAATCCGAACACACCACTTATCGAAATAAGAAAGTTCGCATACGATCTCGCAAAACAGCTCCGCGAAATCTGCCAGATTCTCTGATTTTCTGTCGAAATCGGACAAAATCGGGCATAACAAAAGAAAGGTAGGGCGAAAACGGGAAAATGACAAAAATCAGGATTTTATCAGTTCTGCTGGCTGCGGTTATGCTTGTCGGACTTTGCGGCTGCGGCTCCGAAAAGACAAAAACGGCACCGGCGGCGGACTATCACGCCGAAAACGAGTATATGGAAATCGCGATTGCCGAGGCGAGAGAGGGAATATACAACTCGCACGGCGGCCCGTTCGGCAGTGTAATCGTTCGTGACGGAAAAATAATCGGGCAGGGCCACAATATGGTGCTGAAAAACAACGATTCGACCTGTCACGGCGAAATCGCCGCAATCAGGGCGGCCGAGAGCAGCATCGGCAGCTACGATCTCACGGGGGCGGTGCTTTATACGACAGGCGAGCCCTGCCCGATGTGCCTTGCCGCATGCATGTGGGCGAACATCGAGCTGGTCTATTACGGCTGCACAATCGAGGACAACGAGATGATCGGCTTCCGCGACAAAAAATTCGACGAGATGTTCGGCGGCAGAGAAAATTTTGCGGGCTATCTTATCGAAATCGACAGAGCGGCATGCCTCAAACTTTTCGAGGAATATAACGGCATGGACGCCGAAAACTATTGACAAAACGAAAACAAGGCACGGACTGTCGTCCGTGCCTTGTTTTTTTGTACGGACGGCAGTCCGCGCCTTGCTATTTTACCAAAAATGTCAGATTTTCTTCCAGTTTGTGCCGTTTTTGGTGTCCTGAAGGACAATGCCCATAGCGGTGAGCTCGCCTCTGATTTCATCGGCGCGGGCATAATTCTTCGCGGCTTTTGCCGCCGCTCTTTCGGCGATAAGCGCCTCGACCTTTTCGGCAAGTTCGCGGTCGGCACCCGTCTCCCCGATAAATCCGAGAAGATTTGCGAGTTCGAGGAAAATATCTCCCGCCTTTTTCGCCGCGCCCTTTGTCGGCATGGTCGCAAGATACGAATTCAGCTCGCGGACAATTTCGAAAAGTTCGGATACCGCGTCGGCGGTGTTGAAATCGTCGTCCATACGTTCGATGAAATTCTTTTTGTGCGCTTCGAGCGACTCTTCAACCGCCGTCGGAAGTTCGTCCGAGCCTTCGGGAGCGTCTTTGAGATAGAACGCGAGGGTGTCGGCGCAGTTCTGTATGCGTTCAATCGAATTTTTCGCCGCCTCGATTACCTCGACCGAATAGTTAATCGGCTTTCTGTAATGGCTGGACAGCAGGAAAAATCTGATTGCGGGATAGCCGTAGACGGCGGCGACATCGCGTACGGTAAAGAAATTGCCGAGCGATTTCGACATCTTGCGGTTGTCGACATTTATAAATCCGTTGTGCATCCAGTAGTTCGAGAAACGGCATCCGTTCGCCGCCTCCGACTGCGCGATTTCGTTTTCGTGATGCGGGAAGGTGAGATCGACGCCGCCGCAGTGCAGGTCGATTGTTTTTCCGAGATATCTGCCGACCATTGCCGAACATTCGATATGCCAGCCCGGTCTGCCCGCTCCCCACGGAGACGGCCATGACGGCTCGCCCGGTTTGGCGGCTTTCCAGAGTGCGAAGTCGAGCGGATCCTCCTTGATTTCGTCAACCGCGATTCTGGCGCCCGATTCGAGCTCGTCTATCGGCATATGCGACAGACAGCCGTAGTTTTCGAACGATTTCGTGCGGAAATAGACATCGCCGTTTTCGGCGGCATAGGCGTGTCCGCTCTTTACGAGTTTCGATACGAGCGAGATAATCTGACCGATGTTTTCGGTCGCGCGCGGATGCACGTCGGCTTTTTCGATTCCGAGCCCTTTTGCGTCGGTGAAATATTCGGCGATGTAGCGGTCGGCGATTTCGGCGACCGTTACGCCTTCCTCGTTTGCCTTCTTTATCATCTTGTCATCGACATCGGTGAAGTTCTGCACGAAGGTCACGTCATATCCGCGGTATTTCAGATAGCGGCGGAACATATCGAAAACGACGAAGCATCTCGCGTTTCCGATGTGAAAATAGTTGTAGACGGTCGGGCCGCAGGTGTACATTTTCACCTTGCCGGGCTCGATTGTGACAAATTCTTCTTTCTGTCTTGTCAGATCGTTGTATATGCGCATTTTCGTAAACTCTCTTTCTCGGTCTTGTCTGTTTTTTCGGTCTTATTTGCCGCCGTTTTCGGCATTTTCGGATGATTTCGGGGCGGCGGATTTTTTCGGCGCCGATTTTCTTTTCGCCGCCTTTGCCGCCTTTTCGGCGGCTGCCGCTTCCGCCGCTCTCTCTTTTTCTTCGAGTGCCTCTATTCTCGCCGAAAGTTCGGCAAATTCTTTTGCCACGGGGTCGGGAATATGAATCTGGTCGAGATCCTGCTCGACACGTTCGCCGTCAAGGCGGACAACCTTTGCGGGAATACCGACCGCGGTCGAGTTTGACGGGATTTCGGTCAGCACAATCGCGCCTGCGGCGATTTTGGCGTTGTCGCCGATTTTGACGGGGCCGAGCACTTTCGCGCCCGCGCCCACCATTACGTTGTTGCCGAGTGTCGGATGACGCTTTCCGGTATGTTTTCCTGTTCCTCCGAGCGTCACACCCTGATAAATCGTGCAGTTGTCGCCGATTACGGCGGTTTCGCCGATGACGACACCCGATCCGTGATCGATGAAAAGTCCTTTTCCTATGGTCGCGGCGGGGTGAATTTCGATTCCCGTCAGAAATTTCATTGTCTGACTTATCGCGCGCGCGAGCAGAACAAGTCCTTTTTCGTGCATCTTGT
>CAZHPU010000014.1:0-19390 GCA_964534435.1 uncultured Lachnospiraceae bacterium
GCTTGATTGCCCCTGTTCATACCCGAATTAAGGATATGACAGGGGCATTTTTTATTGTTTTTTTACTGTATCTCAAAATCAAGCCACTTGTACCTGATACCGGCATAATCTAAATAATTACACAGTGCGGATATTAAAATATTTTTTCAAAAACTATTGACAAATCGGTCTCGGTGTGATAAAATCAAGAAAAAAGAAGAGTAACCGCTCTCGCCTTACTTGTTTTAGCAGTAACGGCTAATAGATTAAAAATATATTTGTCTATTATTGTGCGGGTTTATGCCGCACTTTTTTTATTGTAATTTTAGGGGGTGTTAGCAATAGGAAATAACAGCGAGAAAGAATATCTGATAAATGAAGAAATACAGAAATCCGGATATTCATTATCAAAACAGTTCAGAGTTATCGGATCGGAAGGCGAACAGCTTGGAATGCTTACCCTTTCAAACGCACTCAATGCTGCATATGAAAAAGGCCTTGATCTTGTTTTAATTGCAGGTCAGGAGGACTTGCCGGTTGTTAAAATAATGGATTACGGCAAGTTTCGATTTGATCGTGATAAAAGAAAAAAAGAAGCAAAGAAAAATCAGCAGAAGGTTGCTATCAAGGAAGTACAGCTTTCCTGTCAGATTGATGTTAATGACTTCAATGTAAAGGTTAACAACGCAAAACGTTTTCTTAAAAACGGTGACAAAGTGAAAGTTATTGTTTTATTCAGAGCTCGCCGTCAAATGGCACATCAGGATGTCGGCAAAGAATTACTCAGTAAATTTTCATCCGAAGTATCCGAATTCGGAACCATTGACAAACCTCCGGTAATGGAAGGTCGTTCAATGTCAATGCTTGTTGTTCCGATAAAGCAGAACAATGCAAAATAATAATTTAATTATTGAATAAAAAATGTTTTTAAATTGAGAGGAGATAATTATTATGCCTAAGATGAAATCTCATAGCGCATCAGCTAAAAGATTTAATGTAACGAAAAACGGAAAAATCAAGATGAATCATTCCCATCATCGCCATAACCTCGGAATAAAAACCGCAAAACGTAAGAGATCACTTCGTTCCGGCGCATATCTGAGCACTTGCTTTGAAGCCAATGTAAGAGAAATGATTCAAAAGTAATTTATTGAAGAATAACGAATTAGGAGGATAATTAAAAATGGCAAGAATAAAAGGCGCGATGATGACTCGCAAGAGAAGAAAAAGTGTTCTTAAAGCCGCAAAGGGATACTGGGGCAGCAAATCCAAACATTTCAAGATGGCTAAACAAGCCGTAATGAAGAGTGGAAATTATGCATATATCGGAAGAAAACAGAAGAAGAGAGATTTTCGTTCTCTGTGGATCACGAGAATTTCCGCACAGGCAAAAGTTTGCGGTATGAATTACAGCACACTTATGCATGGTCTTAAACTCGCCGGTGTTGATCTTAACAGAAAGATGCTTGCGGAAATTGCGGTAAGCGATAAAGAAGCTTTTGCTGCAATTGTTGAAAAAGCGAAAGCCGCACTTTGATATACCTTAAAAACCCGCAAACGCGGGTTTTTATTGTTAAACGAACAAATCTTTAATTTGGCGGGCTCAAACATTATGGAAATTATTACGTCTCGTAACAATCGATCAATCATTGAATGCACCAAGCTCAAAGACAGAAAGTATCGTGATGAAACCGGACTTTTTTTCTTTGAAGGGAAAAAGCTATACGAGGAAGCGGTAAAATGCAATATCAAATTGATTAAAATTTTCTACACAGAAGAGTGCTCACAATTTATCGAAAACTTTCAAACCGACGCCGAGAAGATTTTAGTATCCGACTCTGTTTATGAAAAAATCAGCGATGAAAAGTCACCTCAAGGTATATTTTGCGTCGCGGAACATATTGACAAATTACATAAATATGGTAAAATAAACGAAGGCATTGACTTCGATTTTAATATTAAAGGAAGCGGTTTCTTTATTGCGGAGGGTATTCGTGACCCCGGAAACTTAGGCACTATTTTAAGAACCGCGTCAGCATTAGGTATTGACATCTTACTGCTCTCCGATGACTGTGCGGATATTTACAATCCCAAAACCGTAAGAGCCGGAATGGGTGCAATATTTCGTCAAAGAACGCTTCGATTTAAGGATTTGACTTCCGCCGTTTCTTTGATTCGAAACATGGAAATACATGTTTATGCTGCCGCGCTCGACAATAATTCGGTACAGATATCGAAGATTACGAAAAAAGACAACGGGGTATGTTTTGCAGTCGGCAATGAAGGACACGGTTTATCAAAAAATCTTATTTCAGCATGTGAAAAAAGCATTATTATCCCAATGCAGAACAACTGTGAATCATTGAATGTAGCCGCAGCAACATCTATTCTGATGTGGGAACAGTATAAAATAAACAGCATGAAATAAATCTATTCAGAAATATTTTTTAGCTTTTATGCTTATTGATGCACAAATCAGTTTAACCATCAACAACCTGAAAGGATGCTTTCATATTTAAGATAGCAACGGTAGTTAAAATGTCTGCTTTAAGTTATTGGGTCTGGTTAAGCCTATGTATTAAGCCGGGTGCTCAAGCAAGTGATTTTATTCTTCGTGAATTCAATTATGATGCTTCGGCAATTTATAATGCCGACGAAAAAGCATACCGTCGAATTGGAAACTTAGACGAATCCGTGATAGAGTCACTTCTCAATAAAGATTTGTCGGAAGCCAATGAAATTATCGATTATTGCAGACTGAATAATTTCGGAATACTTACATATGACAGCCAATATTATCCTTCAAGATTAAGAAGAATAGAACGTGCGCCGATACTTCTCTATTATTGCGGGAAGCTTATCGATATAGATGATAATGTCGGAATTGCAGCGGTCGGCACAAGAAGATTTACCGATTACGGCCGTCGTGAGGCATATAAGATTTGCAGAGACCTTGCCGCAGGTGGTGCTATAATTGTCAGCGGAATGGCGAGAGGAATTGACAGCATCTGTCATCGTGCCGCTCTTGATGCCAAAGCGCCGACCATTGCAGTACTCGGCAGCGGAATCAACAAGATATATCCGCCTGAGAACGAAGATCTCTATAATGAAATAAAAAAGACCGGAACAATTATATCCGAATTTCGTCCTTTTGCCGATCCGATTGGCTCGAACTTCCCTATCAGAAACAGAATAATCAGCGGGCTGTCGCTCGGCACACTTGTTGTCGAGGCCGATCTCAAAAGCGGTGCAATGATAACAGCTCGTTATGCGTTAAAGCAGGGACGCGACATATATGCAGTACCCGGGAAAATCGGCGATCAAAACAGTCTCGGAACCAATCAACTGATTCAAAACGGCGCAAAAATGGTTCAGGGTGCAATGGATATTCTTACCGAATACGAATTTTTTTATCCGCATAGAATATCAATAGATAAAATCCCGAAATTTTCACGTTTTAAGTTAAATGCAATAAGCAAAACAGATAAAAGCAACACTCCCGATTCAACACATACACAAAAGCAAACTGCTGAAAAAAGCACACAAAACAAACCAAATTCGGAATCGGGCCGCAATTCAAATGTTCTGCAAAAAGCAGACAGTTCAACTTACGGTATTTCGGAAGAATTACTGAAAATATTAAATTTAATGCCAACCGGCGAAGCAGTCAATATCGATGAGCTTTGCAGCCAGGAATACAGTGCATCAACAATTCTAAGCAACATGACAAGGCTTGAAATAAAGGGCCTTGTGCGAAAATTACCGGGCGGAAAATTTATCAGATTAAAATAATTTTTTACATAGATACTTACCACGAAAGGATAATATAAATTGTCAATTCTTGTAATAATGGAATCGCCTTCCAAGGCCAGCACAGTTCAAGGTTACCTCGGATCCGGATACAAGGTCGTCGCTTCACTTGGACATGTACGTGACTTGGCAAAAAGCAGTTTATCTGTCGATGTTGATAATAATTTCGAACCTCACTATATCAACATAAGAGGCAAGACGGATATAATAAAGGACCTCAAAAAAAAGTACAAATCGGCGACAAAAACATATCTGGCGACCGATGCCGATAGAGAAGGCGAAGCGATATCCTGGCATTTAGCCAATGTTCTCGGCATCAAAGAAGAAGACACAAAGAGAATTACTTTTAATGAAGTTACCAAAAGTGCGGTCAAAGAGGCAATAAAAAATCCTCGTCAAATTGATATGAATCTCGTTAATTCTCAGCAAGCAAGACGTATACTTGACAGAATTGTCGGATATAAGCTTTCCCCGTACCTTTGGTCAAAAGTACGCAGCGGACTTTCCGCAGGCCGCGTTCAATCGGTTGCAACGCGTATTATAGTAGACCGTGAAAATGAAATTAACGGTTTTATTCCCGAAGAATATTGGAACATAACAGTTACTCATACCACCGAAAACGGTTCGGAGTTCAAATCAAAATTCTACGGCACGGAAAAAGAAAAAGTAGAGCTTAATAATAAAGAAGACACCGACAAAATACTTGACTATGTAAAAAACAAGGATTTTATCGTATTATCCGTTAAAAAATCAATTAAAAGAAAATCACCACAGCCACCATTTACAACATCCACAATGCAGCAGGAAGCATCAAGAAAACTCGGTTTTCGAACCGACAGAACTATGCGTGTTGCTCAAGAGTTATATGAAGGACTAGATATCGGCTCGGAAAACGGTGGAGCACAGGGTCTTATAACATATATGCGTACCGACTCTTTAAGAATCTCGACAGAAGCTCAACAAGCCGCAAAAGAATTCATAAAAAGCAAATACGGCGATAAGTACTACCCTTCTACACCGAATGTATTCAAAACCAAAAAGAACGCTCAGGACGCACATGAGGCGATCAGACCGTCAAATGTTAATCTTATCCCGGAACTGATAAAGAAATATTTGTCCGCAGACCAATACAAACTCTATAAACTTATTTGGAATCGTTTCTTATCAAGTCAAATGACGGCGGCAGAATATAATGTTTCAAAAGCAGATATATGCTGTGGTGATTATATTTTCAAATCAACAGGCTCGACAATCTTGTTTGATGGCTATCTTACCCTTTCGGATGACAAAAACGACAATACCGCAAATTCAGAAGACGAATCCTCGCCTCTTCCCGTACTCAATGAGGGGGAGCTACTGCAAGTAAAATCAATAAAGCCGGAGCAGCATTTTACCGAACCGCCGGCACGCTTTAATGAGGCGTCATTTGTAAAATATCTTGAAGATGAGGGTATCGGACGCCCGTCAACATATGCTACGATTGTATCAACCATTATTTCAAGAGGATATATTAAACGCGACGGGAAAACCCTCGTTCCAACCGATCTCGGAAAAATTACAACCGATTTGATGATAAAAAATTTCCCCGATATTGTTGACTGCAAATTCACGGCAAATATGGAAAATGATTTGGACTTGATTTCCGACGGCGAAGCAAATATGACCGATGTTCTAAGAAGATTTTATGACAAATTCATTTCGGATTTGGAAAAAGCCGAAAAAGACACCTCGGTTACTGCTCTTACCAATACTGTTGAAGAGACAGACATGATATGTGAAAAATGCGGAGCAAAGATGATTGTCAAATCAGGCCGATTCGGGAAATTCGCTGCTTGTCCCAATTATCCGAATTGCAAATTTACCAAACCGCTTATTGAAAAAGAAATTGCAGAAACTCCTATCATTGCGGAAAACGGTTCGGAAAAGAAAATGTGCGACAAATGCGGTGCGGAGATGGTTTTGAAAGTCGGAAAATACGGACAGTTTTATGCGTGTTCAAACTATCCCACATGTAAAAACACTATGAAAATACAAAACGAAATAGGTGTTCCCTGTCCATTATGCGGCGAGCCGATAGTAAGCAAGATTTCCCGCAACAAGAATATATTTTACAGTTGTTCGGCTTATCCGAAATGCAATTTTTCATCATGGGACAAGCCTATTTCAAAAAAATGTCCTCTCTGCTCTTCCCAGCTGTATATTAAAAAGGGAAAGCATTTAGTAGTCTGCAAAAAAGATGGCTGCGGATATTCCGAGCCTATACCGGAAGAAGAAAATAATGAAAAGTAATCAGACAAACAAGATTAAAATCAATGTTTTCGGCGCGGGACTTGCGGGCTCGGAAGCAGCCTGGCAGGCAGCCCGTCTCGGGGTTCCGGTCGATTTATATGAAATGAAGCCTACAAAGTATTCCCCTGCTCACCATAGTGATAATTTTGCCGAACTGGTTTGCTCAAATTCGCTCAGATCAAATCAACTTTCAAATGCCGTAGGACTCTTAAAGTCCGAACTTTCCTATATGGGAAGCTTAATTATGGAATCGGCTATTAAAAATTCTGTTCCCGCCGGATCTGCATTGGCTGTTGACAGAGTTGGGTTTTCATCATACATTACCGAAAAAATCAAAAATAACGATTTTATTACGATTCATTATGACGAAGTAAAGGAAATACCCGACGATGAAATTACCGTTGTTGCGACCGGTCCGCTTACATCGGACGATTTCTTTGATTACCTTTCGGCATATTTAGGCAGTGAAAGCTTACATTTTTTTGATGCAGTCGCCCCTATTGTCGATGCATCCTCTATAGATATGAGCAAGGCATATTTGGCATCTAGATACGGCAAAGGAGAAGCGTGCTATATAAACTGCCCTATGACAAAGCAGGAATATACAGATTTTTATGATGCCCTTGTATCGGCAAAAGAGGCTCAGCTGAAAACATTTGACAGCGAATTTCAATCTGATTTAACTGTATTTGAGGGCTGTATGCCTGTTGAAATTATGGCAAAAAGAGGGATTGATACACTTCTGTTCGGACCGTTAAAACCGGTAGGTCTACCAGACCCTAAAACAGGCATGGAGCCTTACGCTGTTGTACAACTCAGGCAAGAAAATTTAGAAAAAACAATGTATAATATTGTCGGTTTTCAGACACATCTAACATTCGAAGAGCAGCGGAGAGTGTTCAGAATGATCCCAGGACTTGAAAATGCGTCGTTTTTGAGATACGGAGTGATGCACAGAAACAGTTTTATCAATTCGCCTAAACTGCTAAATCCCGATTATTCATTAAGATCAAAAAGTAATGTATTTTTTGCAGGGCAAATGACTGGAGTCGAAGGATATGTTGAATCTGCTTCGTCAGGGTTTGTTGCGGGTATCAATGCCGCTTTAACGGCACTCGAAAAAGAAAAAATGATTTTCCCGTCAACCACTGCAATAGGCGCTCTCGCAAAGTATGTAAGTTCGTCAAATTCGGCATCATTTCAACCTATGAATGTTAACTTCGGCATTATTGATCCGCTTGACAAGAAGATTCGAGGACCTAAATCCGCAAAGAACGAGGCAATATCCGAACGTTCTCTCGGCATATTGAAAAATATAAGTCTCCCTTTTAATTGATTATCTTATTGTCAATATTTACATCCGAAATAAAATTTCGGACAAATTTATATAGATTTAACGCTGCAAATAATCATTTCGTCACACCGAATACAGCGAAATCTTAAAAGAATGGTATGAAAAAATGAAAATTATAGTTGATGTTATGGGAAGTGACCTCGGCCCGGCTGAAATTATCAAAGGTGCACTTCAAGGCGCAGAAAAATACCAGATTGAAATAATCTTAGTCGGCGATAAAACAATAATTGATTCGAACATTGAAAAATACGGTAAAAATTCAAGTGGAATAACCGTTGTTAACGCAGATGACGAAATAAAGATGACTGATGATCCGATGTCTGTAAGAACGAAGCCAAACTCATCAATGCGTGTTGCCTTGGATATTCTGTCTAAAGGACAAGCCGATGCTTTGGTGAGCTGCGGAAATACCGGAGCACTGCAAACCGGTGCAACGTTATACGCAAAACGAATAAAAGGAGTACACCGTGCCGCAATCGGAGCGGTTATGCCGTTAACAAAGCCTTTGCTTTTACTTGACAGCGGTGCAAACATAAGTGTGACCCCGGAATTTTTGCTTCAATTTGCCATTATGGGCTCGGTTTATATGGAAAAAAGGTATAATCTTGAATCTGCAAAAGTCGGTCTTTTGAACATAGGTACCGAATCACATAAAGGTACTTCCCTGCAAACCGAAACTTATAATCTTCTTAAAAATTCAAAATATGTAAACTTTGTCGGTAATATAGAAGGAAAAGATATTCCATTCGGCGTATGCGATGTTTTAATCACCGACGGATTTACAGGTAATGTTTGCCTTAAAACAACTGAAGGTACGGCATCATATCTTGTGTCAATTCTTAAACAGATTTTCAAAAAGAATATTCGAACAAAGCTTGCATATCTTCTTGTAAAAGACGAAATGTCATTATTAAAGAGCAAAATGAGTTCAAAAACGCAAGGCGGCGCGCCAATACTCGGAATATCGCATCCTGTTATTAAAGCACACGGAAATTCTGATGCCGATGCGATTGAAAACGCAATAAAACAGGCTGTAATTTTCTCCGAAGGTAAAATAATCGAGGAAATAACCGATAAAATTGCAGCGATAAATTCCGATTTGACTGTTAATCAACAAAATTAAACGGAAGGAATACTTATAAATATGGAGCCGAAAAATCCCGCTGAACTTGAAAAATCACTCGGATATAAATTTATCAACATATCTTATCTTATACGTGCGCTGACTCATTCTTCGTTTGCAAACGAAGAAAGAAGCAAGGGCGGCGGCTTTTTACAGTGCAATGAAAGAATGGAATTTCTCGGCGACAGTGTTTTATCGATTGTCGTAAGTAAATATCTTTTTAATAATTTTCCTCATCTGAACGAAGGCGAAATGTCAAAGTTGCGGGCATATGCGGTATGTGAAAAGGCACTTGCGGAATATGCAGCCGAAATCGACCTCGGAAATTATCTTCGTCTCGGTCATGGTGAGGACAACCCAAACGGCAGAAGCAAACCGTCAATCACATCGGATGCTTTTGAAGCGGTAATTGCGGCAATTTATCTTGACAGCAATTCGATTGAATCAGCCGAAAAATTCATTCTTCCCTTTGCGATAAAAAAGATTGAGACATATGACAACGATAAGATGGGAACAGACTACAAAACTCTTCTGCAGCAAATTATTCAGCAGGAAAAGGGCGAAGTTCTTGATTATATTCTTGTATCGGAATCAGGTCCGTCACATAACAAACTTTTCAAAATCGAAGCAAAGCTTAACAGCAATGTAATCGGCTGCGGAGTCGGAAAAAGCAAGAGAGAAGCCGAACAAATGGCAGCTAAAGAAGCATTGACACTTTTCGGCAACAAATAAGATGAAACAAAAAAAACACGCAACCATACCGATATTTGTGCCTCATTTGGGATGTCCGCATAATTGCATATTTTGCAATCAAAAAAGTATAACCGGAGTTTCCGAGTTTGATATTTCAAATGTTGAAAAAGAAATTAACTGCGCTCTGAAAACCATTACATCAAACGAAAAGCCGGAAATTGCCTTTTTCGGTGGATCGTTTACCGGCATTGAAGAGTCACTTATGATAAGTCTGCTCGAAATAGGGAGAAGCTATATTGAAAAAGGTTTGATAAGCTCAATGAGATGCTCAACCAGACCCGATTATATCAGCGATCATATCCTCTCCATTCTTCAATATTACGGATTAAAGACTATTGAAATCGGTGTTCAAAGCATGTCGGACAATGTTTTAACCGAATCTTTAAGAGGACATACTGCCGAGTGTACTATCAACGCAATGCAAATGATAAAAAATGCCGGTTTCAATCTCGTAGGACAAATGATGATCGGACTTCCGAAATCGGAGCCCGAAGACGAAATTTACTGTGCAAAGGCTATAATCAATGCCGGAGCTTCGGGAGCAAGAATATATCCGACGGCAGTATTTGAAAAAACAGGTCTTGAAGCATTGATGCTTTCAGAAAAATACAAGCCGCTGACTATCACAGATGCCGTCAACCGATCTGCAAATGTTGCTGAGCTGTTTATAGACAATCATGTTAAGCTTCTGAGGATCGGACTTTGCGAATCGGAATCGCTCCATTCCCAAAACGGAATTGTAGCCGGAGCATATCATCCTGCTCTCGGAGAAATGTGCGCCTCTGAAATTTATCGAAGAAAAATCGAAAAAAATCTGAAAGAAAAATACAATGCAACATACAAAAACGCAATTATTTATATAGGCAGCGGAAATCTTTCAAAAGCAATAGGCCATAAACAATCCAACAAAATATATTTTTATGAAAAATACAATTTCAATAAAATAAAATTTGTTGAAGATGATAATTTAGATGATTATGAACTTGATGTCGAACTCAAATAACAAGAAAGGAATGAATGAATGCGTCTTAAATCATTGGAACTGCATGGATTCAAATCATTTCCGGATCGTACAAAAATAAATTTTTCCGAAGGAATGACCGTGATAGTCGGGCCTAACGGAAGCGGTAAATCCAATATATCCGATGCAATACGTTGGGTTCTCGGTGATATTTCCGCCAAAAATATTCGCGGAAATAAAATGGAGGATGTCATTTTCGGCGGAACTGACGGCAGATCTCCGATGTCTTTTGCCGAGGTATCCTTAACCATCGATAATTCTGGTGAAAATCATATAGAAAATGATTTTGATGAAATTACAATAACAAGAAGATACTACCGGTCCGGTGACAGCGAATATCTGATAAACAATAAGGTCTCAAGGCTTCGCGATATTACCGAAATGTTTATGAACACAGGTATCGGAAAAACCGGTTATTCCATAGTCGGTCAGGGACGTGTGTCTGAAATTATTTCGCAGAAAAGCGAAGAGAGACGCATTATTTTTGAAGAGGCAGCCGGAATTTCAAAATATCGTTTCAAAAAGCAGGAAGCCGAAAGACGACTTCAGGCAACCGATGAAAACATTGTAAGAATCAATGATATAGTCGGAGAGCTCGAATCACGAGTCGGACCGCTTGAAAAAGATGCGGCAAAAGCACGTCTGTATCTCGACTTATACGAGCAGAAAAAAACTGCAGACATAGCGATTACGGTATATGATGTTGATAAAATTTCCGAATCTTCCAAATCAATAGAAGAGGATTATCGCGCATCGGAGAGAGAATTATCGGCGCTTGACGAAGCAATAGCCTCATATGATACAAGAATTGAAAAACTCGGCGAAATTATCACAGAAAATAAAATTTCAGGTGATCATGCAGCCAAAGAATCATTGGATATTATATCGGAAAAGCATAAGATTGAAAGTGAGCTTATGGTAATTGCCAATGATATTGCTCATCTTACCGAAATATCCGCTTCATTGAATACAACCGTAAATTTGCTTAAAAACACTCTTGAAAATAAAGAATCGGAGAAGAAAAATTCCTCGGAAAAGATAAATAAAAACAAAATAAAACTTGACGAGTCGGAAAAAAAATTATCCGAGATAACAGATAATCTAAACAGTTTGAGAGGCGAACTTGAAGGCGCACATATCAAAATTTCATCTCTTGACGAAAAATATAAAAAAATAGTTCAGCTCCACACAAATTCAAGGGTTTCACTTTCGGCAATAGAAGAGACAAAATCATCAATTGATCTCCGCAAGAAGGAAATATCAAACGATATCAATAAGTTAGATATACAGATAGCTGATATTAAAAATAAAATCGAATCAACAAACTCAACAATTAATCAATACAAGTCAAAACTTGATGAAATAAGTAAAACTCGAGCTGATATTACAGAAAAAAACAATGACTGCATAATCAAACTAAACGGTTTAAGAGATAATTACAACTCAATTATTTCGTATATTTCGGCATTGGATCAAAGAGCAATAACCTTAAAACGCATGGAAGACCATTTTGAGGGATATGTTGGTAGTGTAAAATTCATAGCCGATGCCAAAAACAAGGGACTGCTCACCGGTATATACGGTCCTGTATCTAAAATTATTCGTGTCAACAAAAAATACAGCATAGCAATTGAAACCTCACTCGGGAATAATATACAGAATATTGTTGTCGAAAATGAAGAGGCTGCCAAAGCGGGTATAAATCTTCTGAAAAAAGAAAATGCCGGCAGAATTACATTTTATCCGATTACCTCGATGAAGGCATCTAAAATCAATGTTCCTAAATATGTCGAGGAAAGTGACGGATTTGTCGGGATAGCTTCGGATCTTATAGATTTTGACAGTAAATTCGGAAGTGTTATCTCTTCTCTACTTGGCAGAACGCTGATATTTGATACATTAAATCATGCGTCGACTGTTGCAAAACAGAGCGGGTACAGCTTACGTATTGTAACTCTGGACGGACAGATTATAAATGCAGGCGGCTCTTTTACCGGCGGTTCCGCAAAAAAAGACAGCGGAATTCTTACGAGGTCGATTGAAATCGATGAAATTCTCAAAACCAAAAAGCAATCCGAAGAAAAATCCGAAAAGCTGAAAAAAGAAATCAATGAGATAAACGAAACAAATTCCGAAATGACCGATCAAATAAATCAGCTGCTTGACGAATATTCTATGTTTTCCGCATTATATAAATCGGAGCAAACTACGGCAAATTTTCAAAACAATAAATTATCAGAATTGTATGAAAGCAAAAAAAGTTGCGAATCGAAATTAAATCAACTTGAGCTGCAGGAGAAGGATAAAGAAAACTCCCGCAACAGGCTGATAGACGAATGTGAAAAATACCGTCAGATTGAAGAAGATTTTAGCAATGAAATTACAGAGACAACTAATGTCAAGGATGATTTGGATCAAAGAGTTCAATCTTTAATTTCCGAAAAAAACGCCGCATTTACTACTGCATTGCTTGATAAAAGAGAGTATGAGTTATCTATAGAACGTCTTTCCGATTTGACAAGTGAAATTGAATCTATAAAAAGCGAAATATCGGCAAATAATGAGAAATCGAAAGCGACAAGTTTAAGAATTCAGACTCTCGAAAATCAGAAGGATGAAAATGCAAAGCAAATCGAGAAGCTCACCGATTCACTAAAAAAGGCAGAAGATGACAAAAAAACATTAAGCGACAAAGCAATCGAGCTTGAAAAAGAGTTAAATGATATAAGAGCAGTATCCAAGGATAAGTCTCGAGAAAGAGAAAATACCTTTATGAGGTATACAACTCTTAAATCTAAAATCGATGCGATTACGCTTGAAAAGGCCAAACTTACCGATAAATTATGGGATGAATACGAGCTTACTTTGTCCGATGCCTGCAAAGTAAATTATGTTCCCGTAACAGAAGAAACACGTTCAAAAAGAGTATCCGAACAGCAAAAACTCAGATCTAAAATTCGCGAGCTTGGAAATATCAACATTGACGCGATTGAGGAATATTCAAAGGTTAAAGAAAGATACGAGTTTCTTTCGTCTCAGCTGAATGATCTCAATAAATCAAAAAAAGAGTTTACAGACATAATAACAAAACTTGAAAGCCAAATGTGTCAACAATTTTCCAAAACATTCGAGGAAATCAATAATAATTTCGGGCAGGTATTTTCCGAACTTTTCGGAGGCGGGACCGGTTCGCTTACACTTACAGATCCCGAAAATGTATTGACAAGCGGTATTGAGATAAATGTTGCCCCTCCCGGCAAAATCATAAAAAATCTGAAACTTCTTTCCGGAGGTGAACAGGTTTTTGTTGCAATCGGCATATTTTTTGCAATTCTAAAGGTCAATCCCTCACCGTTCTGCCTTCTAGATGAAATAGAATCCGCTCTTGACGAAGTTAATGTAGACAGGTTTGCCGAATATGCAAAAAATTATTCGGATAAAACACAGTTTATTATAATCACCCACAGAAGAGGAACAATGGAGCAGGCGGACACATTATACGGTGTAACAATGCAGGAACGCGGAATATCAAAAATGCTTTCAATCAACATAAATGAGGTTGAGCAGAAACTCGGTATCAAACTTTAGTAATGAAAGGATTACATAATGGGTTTTTTTGAAAAACTGAAAAACGGACTGTTCAAATCAAGAGATTCATTCTTCGGAAGAATAGCTTCAATTTTCAAAAAAGGACTTGACGAAGATACATTTGATGAATTAGAGGAAATTCTGATTTCGGCCGATGTCGGAATATCTACAACAGAAGAAATATTGGACGAACTGCGTCTTCGTGTTAAAAATGAAAAAATCTCAGACAGCGAATCGGCAATAGCGGCATTAAAGGAAATACTGATTGAAATGCTGGGTGAAAAAAAATCAATTGATTTATCAACAACCCCATCGGTTATACTTGTTATCGGAGTAAACGGAGTCGGCAAAACTACTTCTATCGGTAAAATTGCGAATTATCTTAACTCAACCGGCAAGAAAACGATACTTGCCGCCGCAGACACATTCAGAGCAGGAGCAATTGAACAGCTTCAGATTTGGGCAGACAGAGCGGGATCTGAGCTGATCCGTCAGAATGAAGGCAGCGACCCTGCGGCCGTTGTCTATGATGCGATAAGTGCGGCCAAAAAGCGTTCTTCGGATGTTCTCATTGTAGATACTGCCGGCAGACTTCATAACAAGAAAAATCTTATGGCCGAACTTGAAAAAATAAATCGTGTCATTGACAGAGAATTGCCGAACTGCAGCCGTGAAACTCTTTTGGTTCTTGATGCTACAACAGGTCAAAACGCCATAAATCAAGCAAAAGAATTCAAAAACTGTGCCGAGATTACAGGTCTTGTTCTGACAAAGCTCGACGGAACAGCTAAGGGCGGATCTATCTTTTCAATTAAAGAATTACTTGGAATACCCGTCAAGTATATAGGGGTTGGAGAACAAATAGACGATTTGAAACCTTTCGATCCAGAAGAATTTGTTGATGCACTTTTCTGCTGAGGGGATTATAATGAAACTTGTATTAGCCTCACGAAACAATTCCAAAATCAAGGAATTAAACGCGCTGCTATCCGACGGTGCTCAAGACATTGAAATACTTTCGCTTAACGATATCGGATACAATGACGAAATTATAGAGAACGGTAAATCATTTGAAGAAAATGCCATTATAAAAGCCTCCGTACCCGCGAAATTCGGATATATCGGAATTGCGGACGACAGCGGTCTGTGTGTAGATGCCTTAAACGGTGCGCCGGGTATTTATTCCGCACGGTATGCAGGTGAACCTTCTGATGACATAAAAAACAATGAAAAACTGCTTACGGAACTAAAAGAATTCACTCTAAACGACAGAGCCGCAAAATTTGTATGCACAATCGCGGCTGTCGCCCCTAACGGAAACAGTTTCGTGGTCAGAGGAGAGTGCAAAGGACTTATTCTGAACAAACCATTAGGTAAAAGCGGATTCGGGTACGATCCTCTCTTCTATTATGAAAGTCTCCATAAAACATTCGCCGAATTATCATCGGATGAAAAAAATCAAATAAGTCACCGAGCAATGGCAATGAAAGAATTTAAGAAAAAAATTTTCGATTTTTGTAAGTTGAACGGAGTATAATATGACCAGCAAGCAAAGAGCCTATCTCAGATCACTAGCAACATCAATTCAGCCTATTTTTCAGATTGGAAAAAATGAGATATCGTCGAATATGACAGATCAAATCGACAACGCATTAGAGGCAAGAGAGCTGATTAAAATCAAAGTACTTGAAAACAGTATGTACTCACCCGAAGAAGCTTCAAAGGTAATTGCAGATTCCACCTCTGCGGAAGTAGTAACCGTAATAGGAACAAAATTCGTTATCTACCGTGAATCAAAGAAGCATAAAAAAATAGATTTATCAACTGTAAGGTAAAATTATGCAAAAAAAACGCAAAATCGGAATTTACGGCGGAACATTCTCGCCTCCGCATAACGGACATTTGCACGCCGCAAATGTTTTTCTTAAAGAGATTGAGCTTGACCGACTTTTAATAATTCCGGATTACATTCCACCTCATAAGGAAATTGAATGTAATAATCCGACCGCTCGGCTTGAAATGACTAAACTGGCATTTTCTTCTCTTCCGGAATACGAAAAAAAAGTATTTGTGGATGACTACGAAATAACAAGCGGAGGAAAAAGCTATACAGCCGATACATTGCAGCATTTTTTCTCCTCCGACATCGAATTATATTTTCTGTGCGGCACAGATATGTTTCTGACAATCGACAGTTGGTATCACCCCGAAATAATCTGTAAATTATCGAATATTGTTTTGATGCGTAGAGAAAATGATCCCGAAAACGTTAGTAAAATTTATTCTTATATTAAATTTCTTCAAGACAAATACGGCGCAAAGGTCATTATGCTGAAATCACCTGCCGTTGATATTTCATCATCCGAAATTCGCGATTATATTATAAACGGTCGTGATATTTCACATTTGATTCCGAAAAAAGTTGAAGATTACATCAAGGAAAATAAGTTATACATATGAATGAAAATGATATACGCGAGCTTAAATTGAAAATTGAAAATGAAATTGAAGGATATCGTTACATACATACAATCTCGGTTTACAACGAATGTACATTTCTTGCAAACAAATTCGCTCTCAGTATCGAAGATTCTCTTTCACTGCGCTCTGCCGCATTGCTTCACGATATAACAAAAAAATACAACTTTGAGTCACAGCTAAAACTTTCGGAAGAACTGGGCGTTCGGCTTTCGGAGGATGATGTATTATCTCCTTCTGTTCTGCATTCTTTGACAGCTGCCGCATATGCCGAAAAAAACTATTCCTCGTATGTTAATTCGAAAGTTATCTCGGCAATCGGTTGCCATACGACCGGTAAACCGGACATGTCAATTATTGACAAATTGCTGTATCTTTGCGATTACATCGAGCCTACACGCAATTACGAATCATGTAAAAATTTGCGTTCTTATTTCTATGACGGATTAGACAAAGAAAATCTTAATGTACATCTGAATGAGACATTAATAAGATCTTTCGACGATACTATCGTACATTTGATAGACAAAAACGCATACATACATCCGCTTACCATATCATCGCGTAATTTTCTTATAAAAAATCAATCAAATAATAACAGAACGGAGAAATAACTTTGGAAGATATTAAAGCAGAACCGAATCCCGATTCATATAAAGTTGCCGAAAAAATAATCAATATATTATCGTCCAGAAAAGTTGATGACATAAAACTTCTCTATGTGGAAAACAAAACGGTATTAACCGACTATTTTATTATCTGTACGGGAAACTCATCAACTCAAATTCGTTCACTTGCCGGCGACATAGAGTATAAAATGTCGCTTGACGGAATTAAAGAATGGAATATTGACGGATACCATGACGGAAGCTGGATAGTAGTGGATTACGGCTGTGTAATGGTTCATATATTCAACCATGAAACACGTGACTTTTACAAATTGAGAAAATTATGGTATGACGCTGAAGAGATAGACATCTCGGATTTATTGAACAGCAAATAAAAAACGAAAGGCATAAAACCAGATGAAATACGATTTTAAGACTATCGAAGAAAAATGGCAGAAAAAGTGGGACGAATGCGGTGCATTCAGAGCAGAAGATTGCTCAGATAAGCCCAAATTTTATGCTCTTGTTGAATTTCCTTATCCGTCGGGTGCGGGAATGCACGTCGGACACATTAAAGCATACTCGGGACTTGAAGTAATTTCTCGCAAAAGACGTATGCAGGGATATAATGTTCTCTTCCCTATCGGCTTTGACGCTTTCGGATTACCGACAGAAAACTATGCGATAAAAACAGGAAAACATCCTCGTATTGTAACAGATAATAACATTGAACATTTTACTTCTCAGTTAAAGCGTGTCGGTTTTTCGTTTGACTGGAGCAGAACTGTTGATACTACCGATGAAAATTATTATAAATGGACACAGTGGATATTCTGTAAGATGTTTGACAACGGGCTTGTTTTCAGAGACAAGACGCTCGTGAATTATTGCCCATCTTGCAAGGTTGTTCTTTCCAACGAAGATTCACAGGGCGGCAAATGCGATATTTGTCACAGCGATGTTATTCAGAAATCAAAGGATGTTTGGTATTTGAGAATAACAGACTATGCCGATAAATTACTGTCAGGACTTTCGGATGTTGATTATTTACCCAATATTAAATTACAGCAGGAAAACTGGATTGGAAAATCAACAGGTGCGTTTGTTGACTTCAAAATCGACGGCACCGATGAATCTCTTAAAATATATACAACTCGACCCGATACAATGTTCGGTGTGACATTTATGGTCATCGCTCCCGAACATCCGATTATTGAAAAACTGAAAAACAAAATAACAAACTACAATCAGCTCAGTGATTATAAAACCGAATGTTCCAAAAAAACCGAATTTGAAAGGACTCAGCTTGTCAAGGATAAAACCGGAGTAAAAATTGAGGGACTGAGTGCCGTCAACCCCATAAACGGTAAAATTATACCTATATATATTTCCGATTATGTTATGATGGGATACGGCACTGGAGCAATTATGGCCGTTCCAGCACATGACGAGCGCGATTATGCTTTTGCTAAAAAATTCAATATCGATATTATCCCTGTTATAAATGGCGGTGATATAGAAAGCAGTGCTTATACCGGAGACGGTGAAATGATAAATTCATCATTCTTAAACGGTATAACCAATAAAAAAGACGCGATCAATCGTATGGTTGAGGAGCTTGAAAGCAGAGGTATAGGAAAAAAAGGTGTTCAGTACAAAATGAAAGACTGGGCATTTAACCGTCAACGTTATTGGGGCGAACCTATACCGATAATTCATTGTCCGAACTGCGGCATGGTACACGTACCTTATGAAGAGCTTCCGCTTAAACTCCCAAATGTTGAGAATTTCATTCCCGGAGAAGGCGGAGAAAGTCCTCTGGCAAAAATCTCATCATTTGTAAACTGCAAGTGTCCCAAATGCGGAGGCGATGCAAAACGCGAAACAGATACAATGCCTCAATGGGCGGGATCTTCTTGGTATTTTATCAGATATATAGATCCGCATAACGACTATGCGCTTGCGGATCCCGAAAAAATGAAATACTGGCTGCCGGTTGACTGGTACAACGGAGGAATGGAACACGTAACCCGTCACTTGATATATTCCAGATTCTGGTACAAATTTCTCTACGATATAGGGGTTGTTCCCACATCCGAGCCATATGCAAAAAGAACTGCGCAAGGTCTTATTCTCGGACCTGACGGCGTAAAGATGTCAAAATCAAGAGGAAATGTCATAGATCCCAATGAGGTCGTAAACAGCTACGGCGCTGATACACTGAGAACATATGTATTGTTTATGGGTGATTATACATCGGCAGCTCCTTGGTCGGAAACAAGCGTTAAAGGCTGCAAACGTTTTTTGGAACGTGTTGCCGATCTTCCGAATATCGCTCACGGAAACGGAAGTACACCCGAACTTGACTCAATAATGCACAAGACAAT
>CAZHPU010000015.1:0-18916 GCA_964534435.1 uncultured Lachnospiraceae bacterium
AATATAGTTTACGCCTGTATCGAAAAATCAAAAAAGCCTCGGGGACTCCCCGAGGCTTTCAATTTTCGTATAAGAAAATCACCAGTTTACCTTCCAGCGGCTGTTTGTGCTGCCGTCGGCATCCGATTTGCGATTTTCGGATTGGTCTTTCCGCTTTTCGGCGGCACGCTTTTTCGATTCTTCGACCTTTTCGCCGTGCAGACGGTCGAAAAGGGCATCGTCCATAGGCAAATCTACCGCTTTTTTCGTCCATGACGAGAGATAGGCGGCGTTCGCGAGGGTGAGCATATTTATTCCTTCGGCACCTTCGGCAATCAGCTTTCCGCCGTGAAGAACGGCATCGGCAAACGCCGACAGCACGGCGGCGTGTCCGTCAACCTGCACGCCGTCATAGCCGAAAACGGTTATTTCGGGTTTTTCTCCGCAGGAGGCGTGATCGCTCGAAAATCGGTATTCGCGTTCGGAAAAGTCGAGCAAGTAAAGAGTCAGTTTTCCCGATTCTATGACGAGTTTTCCTCTGTCGCCGACGATTTCAAGGCGGTTTGTGCCCGGATATTCGCCCGTCGTGGTCATAAACTGCGCCTCTGCGCCGTTTTCGTAGTTCATTATGAGCGTCGCGCGGTCTTCGACCTCGATGTCATGATAAAGCCCCTCGTCGCAGACGGCGTAAACTCTGTTCGGCATACCGAAAATCCACTGCAGAATATCGAGATTGTGGGGCGCCTGATTGAGAAGCACGCCGCCGCCCTCTCCCGAAAAACTGCCTCTCCACGAGCCGCTGTCATAATAGCTTTGCGTGCGGTACCAGTTCGTGATTATCCATGTCAGCCGCTTCGGACTGCCGAGGGTGCCGTTCGAAACAAGCTCTTTTGCGCGTATAAAAAGCGGATCGGTACGCTGATTGAACATTATTCCGAACCGTTTTCCCGATTTTGCCGCCGCCTCGTTCATTTTAAGAACGGCGGAGCGGTTCACGCCTGCGGGTTTTTCGGTCAGCACGTGCAGACCGTGTTCGAATGCGTAAATCGCAATCGGCGGATGCAGATAATGCGGTGTGGCGATGACAACCGCATCGACACAGCCCGAATTTATCAGCTCTTTATAATCCGAAAAGCGGCGAACGTTCGGAAATTCGCTCTCCGCCCACGAAAGGCGGCTTTCGGATATGTCGCAGACTGCGGCAAGACTTCCGTATTCTATTTTGCCGCCGTAAAGATTCGCGGCGTGCGCCGAACCCATATTTCCGATGCCTATGACACCGATTCCGATTTTTTCCATACCACTCACTTGTTATCTCAAACCGAAAACCGTAATCTTGATTTTTTCGGCTTATCTGTATTTTTCCGCGATTTCGGCTGCCCGCATACAGATTTCGGCGACTCTGTCGAGCGAGTCGCTCATCATAAACGAGCCGGCGCAGGCGGCGACTCTCGGAAGCGAGAGGTAATCGGCAAGATTTGCCATACCGATACCGCCCGACGGCATAAACGACATTGTCGGAAAGACGGCGGACAGCGTCTTTAACGTTCCGACGCCGCCGAAGTTTTCGGCGGGGAAGAAGTTTACGAGTTCGATTCCGTGCTTTTCGGCGTTCATGATTTCGGTCGGGGTGACGCATCCCGGAATGTACGGGATGCAAAAGTCCTCGCAGATTTTTTCGACGTCGTCCGAAAATCCGGGGCCGACAATGAAGCGCGCGCCCGCGTCCGCCGCGGATTTTGCGTCTTCTTCGGTCAGAATACCGCAGGCGCCTATCGTCATATCGGGAAATTTCAGACAGCCGATTTTAAGGCAGTCGGCCGCCGACTCCGCGTGAAAATCAATCTCCGCCGCCGACAGACCGCCGCTGAGAAGTGCTCCGAGAATCGGCAGAATTCTGTCGGTTTTAGCCGACGAAACAGTCGCAACCAGCCCGCATTGTCTGATTATGTCGATGGCTTCCATAAAAATCAGCCGATGATATCGCCGTTTGCGTTAAAGAGCGGCAGCTTTTCAAGATATGTTATGTCGGGACGGTCCTGAGCGTCGCCCTCGGCGAGAATCGCCATGCGTCCGATGATGTTGCCGCCCGCTTTTTCGACCAGCTTTTCGATTGCGCCGAGCGACTGACCGGTCGAGATTACGTCGTCGACAATCAGCACGCGCTTGCCATTCATCAGTTCGGCGTCTTTGCCGTCAATGAAAAGATGCTGTGTCGCCATTGTGGTTATCGAGTGTACCTCTACGCCGAAAACATCGGTCATATAGAGCTTCTTGCCCTTGCGCGCGACGATATATTTTTCGTCGCCGTGCTGTCTTGCCATTTCGTGAGCGAGCGGGATACCCTTCGCTTCGGCCGTGATAAGCACATCGTATTCGGGGGCTTTTTCGAGAAGCGCCTTTGCGCAGGCAACGGTCAGCTCCTGATCGCCGAAGATGACAAATCCCGCAATGTAAAGATCGTCATTGACGGGGCAGAGCGGAAGCGCTCTCGTAAGTCCCGCAACCTTGATTTC
Source organism: uncultured Lachnospiraceae bacterium (assembly GCA_964534435.1). Taxonomy (GTDB): domain Bacteria; phylum Bacillota; class Clostridia; order Oscillospirales; family CAG-272; genus CAKSQF01. The sequence goes on from CAZHPU010000015.1 coordinate 2,496, forward strand.
ATAGTATTTCATAATAATACCTCTTGTTTTATTTTTTGCCGACTGCGCGGCTTTTTTTGTCGATTGTTGACATCTCATTATATCACAAATTTCGCCGATAGGTGCATATATTTTCGATTTCGGCTTAAAATAGTGTATTTTACCAATTTTTCGGTCGTTTGTTTGGTAAAAAAGACAACAAACAAAAAAACAAATCCGCACAAGCGTGCGGATTTGTTTTTTTATGAGGCTTCGGGGATTATTCCTCGAGAGCCGCGATCTCTTCCATTACGGTTGCGAGACCGGTTGCGTATTTAGCCGATACACGTTTGAGCATCTGGGTTGCTTTCTTGCCTGTTACGTTGTTGCGCAGGAAGCCGCCGAGATCGTTGAACTGCGAGCAGAACTGCCAGATGTATACGAAGTCGGAGTATACGTGAGAGTCCATAAGGTCGATCATTTCGGCTGCGCCCTCGTTACGAGAGTAGAGGTATTTAAGAGCCGAGTCGTAGTACTTCGGACGAACGTCTACATAGCTGTAATATGCCATGAGTTCGAGAGTAGCCGCTGCTGCGGGAATCTTCGAAGATGCGACGTTGATGCCGTAGAGCTGTACGCCGTCATGAACCGATGCACGGTAGTCGGCGGTTTCGCTGAGCTTCGGGCAGGGGATAATGCTGTAGCTTTCCATATCCTGCAGGTAAAGTTCAGCCTGGTTAAGACGTGCGGATGCGAATACCGCGTTGCTTGTGAAGTCGGTAAGAGCCTGCTGATAATTGCCGATGTAGTTGTAGACATAACCGCTGTTGAGCAGGTTGTAGCAAGCGCTCATAAAGTCAACGACTGTCGAGTTGGTCTCGTTGAATGTGCAGGTCATCGAGCCGTCGTCGTTTCTCTTGCAGTATTCAACGCCTGCGGCGATTGACATACCGTTGATGTTGTCCCATACGGGAAGTGCGAGACCGAGCTGGTCTTCGGTCGATACTACGCTTTCGTCGCCGTCGAGGTTCTGGAAGCCCATTTCAACCATCTTAAGAAGGGTGTCGTATGTCCACTTGCCGTCTTTAACGACCTGATAAATCGAGCCGTATGTGGAAGCGAGTGTTTCTTCATAGAGTTCGTTGTTTACGAAGAAGCAGTAGAATCCGCCCGAGTAGCGCAGGCAGATGTTTCCTGTCAGCCAGTAGATTGCGTTGCCGCACTTCATGGCGTCGATGTAGTAGGATGACCAGTAAGCCTGATCGGTGTGCAGATAGTCGATTGCGTTGCCTTCGTCGTCGTAAAGATTCGAGAGGTCGGCGAGAACGTTATCGAGGCAGAGCTGGCAGTCGTCGAACTGACGTCCGCCGATTACATCGTAGGTATCGTCGTGAGCGAGAAGCGAGTCACGTACCGAGGTATTGCGAAGACCTTCGGTCGTGTAGTAGAGAAGAACGATTTCAACACCGAGTTCTTCCTCAATCTTCTTGTTACGTGTGTTGATTGCGGCATCGACCGGGTCGTCGAGGTCGGCATCCTCGTCCTTTATCGAACGTTTGTGGAAGCCGTCGGCGTCGGTTTCGGCAATCGCGAAGTTGATCTCAACGAGATTGTCCTCGCTGCCGAAAGAGGGCAGAGTGGGCTTTGTCACGGTTGTGCCGGTATCGGGCGTGTCGGTACCGCCGGCTGCCGTTGTCGTTGACGTCGGGTTGTTCTTCTGGCTTTCCGCGCATGCGCAGAGAGTTACCAGCGTGCTGACGAGCATGACAAGACAAAGAAGTCCCGCAAGTATGCGTTTTTTCATGTTTTTTCCTCCGTTTAAGAAAATATGCGGCAGGCATCGGCTTTTCACGCAAGGCACATTGAAGTCGAATCCGTACCCTCCGACAGTCAAACCGCCGCGAACATATTATAGCACCGATTTCGAAAAATGCAAACCGAATTTCGTTTATATCCGAAATTCGGAAGAAATCACAAAAACGCGAAGCCGTTTTTGTGAAAAATGTCAAATAGCGGGGATAAGATTGACTTTATCCTAAATTTGTGATAGTATGTCGGTACAAAAACGATGAAATATTCTCAACGGTTTTTGAATCGTGCGGAGGTTTATATATATGGAAAAGAAAAGAGGTATCGGCATCATAAAGAGGGCGCTTTCGGCGGCTCTCGCGGCGGCGGTGCTTATCTGTTTTGCGGCATGTTCGGGCGGGGATAACGGCAAGGTAACGACGGCAAAATCGGCTGTGACATCGGCACCCGATGTCACAACGGGCGGGATTGCCGAAAACATCACGACAAAAGAGGCGGTTACCACAGCTCCCGTGACCGAGGTGACGCCGAAAGAGCTGTCCGACATCTATCCGTCATTTGACGAAAATCCGAATATCCACAATCTGTCGGCCGTCCTTTCCGAACTTGCCGACACCGAAAAATACGGCAAAATCGATGGCGCCGTGCTTAACGGCAATCTGCTTGTCGCGTCGACGATAAAATATACTTATTTCGGCGAGGCCGAATGCGCCGACTGCGTCGAATACAGCTTCGAGAGAAAAATTTTCGCCGCGCGCGTCGATCTCGGAAAAATCACGGCAGCGGTCGATTTCGCTCACGAGTACATAAAATTCAGTCCGCTCGACGGCGGCGTTACGGCTGTCGTCTGCGACGACGGCACGGCTTGCCTGTTCGATGAAAATCTGAACATAACCGCAAGCTACGAAACGACCGACAGTATGGCGTCGATTTCGATTGACGAAAAGGGCAGAGTCTGGGAGGCCGATTACAGAGAGGACGCGCCCTATCTTCTGAGATGCATCGACATCACGGCGGGCAAAAAGAGCAATTATGTGCTTGACGGCTATATTTACGCCGAATATATCGGCTCGGACGGCGATATCTGCTATTTCGCGTTTATGGACAACTCTTACGGATACAAGCTGGGGTACCTTGACGAAAAGACCGGCGTGATTGTGAATCTCAATCTTTTTTCGTCGCTGTCGGTCTGCGGAAAGATGGCGGTTATGAACGGCGCCGAAAAATGGACGGTCGGAATTGTCGGAAAAGATATGAAAATCGCGAGATTTTCCAAACATGAAGAATTTGAATACGCAAACTGCTACGCAAACGGCAAATTCGTATCATCCGCCACCGTTTCAAACGACAATTACGGCAGCGAGACCGTCGTGAGAATCTACGACATTTCAAACGGCAATACACTCGCAAAGCTCGGATCATCGCAAATCGGCGTGAGCATGGCAACTCCGGTATATTTCGGCGGCGACGGCCGTCTGCTTCTTGTCCGCTATCATGAGAGCGACGACGGCGATTCGACGACATCGCTTGTCATGTGGGACAGCGCCGCCGAGAGCGGCACCGCCGAAAAATGCACCGACTATTCGATAATGGGTGAAGAGTCGGAAGAAGTCCGCGCGGCGGCGTCGGCAATCGAGGAAAAATACGGCATATACGTTTACAGCGACGAGCTTTCGCTTGACGGCGCGTTCTCCGACTACGAGTGCAAGCACATAGACGACAATCTGAAAATTCTCGACGGGCTCGAACTGCTCGACGACTGCCTGTCGAAATATCCGAGCGGATTTTTCTCGGATATATGCAAAGGGACGGCATACGACCGAATCGAGATTTATCTCACCTGCGGCTTCACACCGCTCGACACCTACGGCATAGATACGGCAATCGCGCTGACATCGACAAGGGAAGGCTCAATCATAATGGCGTTTGACATGGACTATTCGTATATGCTCGGACAGAATCTCGCGCACGAGTTTATGCATACGATGGAATACAACATCGCCGATTATCTTATCCGCCGCGGAACGAATATCGACGATTACTGGAACGCGGCAAATCCCGAAGGCTTCGAATATCTCTATTCCTATCACGACAAAAACGGCGGGCAGGCATCCGACACGACATATACGACGCTTGACGATGAGATGACCGCCTATTTCTTCGACGCGTACTCGAAAACATTCCCGTCGGAGGACAGAGCGAGAGTCTTCGAATATCTCTGCAAGGGTGAGCCGAGCATATACAAAAGCCCCTATCTTCGGGCGAAAGCCGACAGACTGACCGCACTCATAAGAGCGGCGTTTCCGAGCGTGTCGGCGGCCGAAAATCTCTGCTGGGAGAGCTTTACGGGCAAGTGCAATATAAACGATTACATCGAAAGCGGCGGCTCCGAAGCGGTCGGATAACATAAGCGGCTCCCGTATGACGTCTGCGGACGGCATACGGGAGTTTTCGTGCCGTGCCGGCGACAAAAAGCAAAAAAAGTTTGAAAAAAACTATTGACAAAAAATAATATGTGTGATATGATAATCGGGCAATCGATTTGCGGGTGTTGTTCAATGGTAGAATTCCAGCCTTCCAAGCTGGCTGCGTGGGTTCGATTCCCATCACCCGCTCCATTATGCTTCCGTAGCTCAGTTGGATAGAGCACCTGCCTTCTAAGCAGGTGGTCGTGGGTTCGAATCCCCCCGGGGGCGCCATCGCTATCAGGCGTGATTTGCTTCCCATATATGGTGGGATTAGCTCAGTTGGTTAGAGCGCCAGGTTGTGGCCCTGGAGGTCATGGGTTCGAATCCCACATCTCACCCCAACAGCAAGTCGCGCTGTATAAATACAGCCTTCCCGTCTGTGTACCGTGTGTGACACTTGGGGGGGCGCTAATTTTTTTCGGCTTTTCGCGTCACTGCGGAAGGCTTTTTTTCGTAAGGAGGGCCTTTATGTCCGATACCGACCGATTTTGCGATATGAATTTCGATATGAAAAACTGTACACTTTGTCCGCGCAGGTGCGGAGCCGACAGAACCGTCTCGGTCGGTGTCTGCGGCATCGGCGACAGAATCAGAGTGGCGCGGGCGGCGCTTCATATGTGGGAGGAGCCCTGCATATCGGGCACACGCGGCTCGGGCGCGGTCTTTTTTTCGGGCTGTGCGATGAAATGCTCGTTCTGCCAAAATCTGCCGATAAGCGGCGGATGCTACGGCGCCGATATAACAAAATCGCGTTTTGAGGAAATTCTCTTTGAACTGAAAGACGCGGGCGCGCACAACATAAATCTCGTGACCGCCTCCCATCAGCTTCCGCTTATCATAGGAACGCTCGAAAAGGTCAAAAAAAGTCTCGGCATTCCGATTGTTTACAACTGCGGCGGCTACGAATCGCCCGAACAGCTCGCGATGCTCTGCGGCATTGTCGATGTCTATCTGCCCGATTTCAAATTTTTCGGCGCGGATATCGCCGATAAATACGCGTCGGCACCCGATTACAGAGAGGTCGCCGAGCGCGCGGTCGCCGAAATGGTTAGACAGACCGGAAAGTGCGTCATCGAGAACGGTCTGCTCGTAAAAGGAACGATGGTCAGACATCTTATTCTCCCCGGTCACAGAGACGACTCGAAAAAGATTGTCGACAGGCTCGCCGAACTTTTTCCGAACAGGGAAATCATGCTCTCGCTGATGTCGCAGTACACTCCCGTCAAGGGCGGCGGCGGGCCGTCGAGGCGGCTGACCACCTTCGAATACCGCTCGGTTGCCGAACTTGTCGAAAAATACGGATTTGACGGCTATTTTCAGGAGAGAAGTTCGGCGAAAGAAGAATATACGCCGCCCTTCGATCTTTCGGGCGTTGTTTCGGACAAAAAAGAGTGAAAAACGAAAAAGGCGGCGATTTTGTGCATAACTCATTTAATTTTCCCCGCCTTTTGCCGATAATTTGTAACAAAATCAAAAATTCGGGATTAAAATACTTGATTTTGGGGTATGCCTGTTATATAATAAAACGATAAGATACCGAATATACCGAAAATCGGAAATAAGATTGGGAGGGCAACCTGATGGCAGAAGAAATCATTGAGGAAGAGCTCGAATTCACACGCACCGAAAGAAGATCGAAAACGAATTACTATCTTGACATTGCCGAAACGGTGGCAAACAGATCTACCTGCCTGCGCAAGAAATACGGCGCGATAATCGTCAAAAACGACGCCATACTCTCGACCGGCTACAACGGCGCGCCCCGCGGCAGAGAAAACTGCTGCGATCTCGGATTCTGTATGCGCGACAAGCTCGGGATTCCGCGCGGCGAACGCTACGAAATGTGCAGATCGGTACACGCCGAGGCCAACGCCATTATCACGGCATCCCGCAGTCAGATGATCGACTCGACTCTCTATATCACGGGAATCGACAGCAAGACGGGAGAGCTTATTCCCGATGTCGGCTCGTGCATGATGTGCAAAAAAATGATAATCAACGCGGGCATCGAAACGGTTATATTCAGAGTTTCACACGATGAATACAATGTCGTAAAAGTGTCCGAATGGGTTAAGAACGACGACAGTCTGAGCGGAAAATACGGCTACTGATAATCCGCTCCGAAAAACACAAAGCCCACGGAGTCCGCATACATAAATTATGAAGAAAAAGAAATTCAATTTTGTACCGTATATAATAATTTTCACGGTTGTCGCGCTGATTGTCGGCGGCTGTTTCCTTTGGACCTATGTTATCGAGGATCTGATTGCGAAATCGAAAGAGCAGAAGCTCGAATACGACGCGTCAAGCGGCAGTTACTGTAACAAAAAGCTCGACATAACCTATACGCCCGCACCCGCCTACTATCAGGCGAGCGCGGTGATTACCGATCCCGTCTATGCGTCGTCGGATAAAAACAATCTTTACAGAGTCGGAGTTAAGACGACCGACGATGACGGAAACTCGAAAATAAAGCTGTGCAGCGCGTCCGAATGGCTGTCCACCGACAAAGAGCACGGAATGAGGCTCTATTACAATAAGGAAAAAGTCAGTCCGCCGTCGCTTTCCGAATTCGGCGCCGACATCGTCTATTTCTGTACGATGACCGAGGTTACGATAGGTCAGAGCAGTATGGAAGCCGAGCTTTTCTTTCCCGACGGATTTTTCGACGGGGAATGCGAGAATCTCTACGGAACCGATGCGCAGGCAAATTCGGCGCCGTTCCGTCAGATAAGGGTAACATCCGAAAAATACGAATGGATGCAGCTTGTGCTCTATCTCTACAAAAACGACAGCGCCGATGAATATTACATCTATCTGCCGCAGGAGGAGCTGTTCGTGAAAGCCGATTCGGAAACGCTGTCGGTGTTTTTCGCCGAGGTCTCATCGTCAGGCAGCGGCGACGCCGAATAAATCGGCACTCATTTTTGTGCGGAGGTCGGTCGAAATGATAACTGTCAGAGAGGCGGCATACGCCGATCTCGGCGATATATGCGAAATCGAAAAAAGCTCTTTTTCCGATCCGTGGTCCGAAAAGTCGTTCGAGTTCTGCATAGGCGACGGCGCGTTCAGGGTTTATGTCGCCGAGCTTGACGGCAGGGCAGTCGGCTTTGCCGTCTGGTCATATCTGCCGCCCGAGGCCGAGCTATGCGACATCGCGACATCCCCCGATTTCAGAAAAAAAGGTGTCGCCGACAGTCTGCTCGCCGCTTTTATCGGCGGAGAGGGCGCGGGGAAAATCGGCGATATTTATCTTGAAGTAAGGCGGTCGAACGCGGCGGCAATCTCTCTTTACGAAAAATACGGATTTCTCAAAATCGGAATCAGAAAAAACTATTATTCGGATCCGCGGGAAGATGCCCTGCTTATGCGGCGCTCGCTGCCCGAAGAAATCCGCAATCGGTGAAAAATCCGATGCGTTTAACGCAAAATCGCCCGAAAACGGAGGATTTTATATTATGGAAGAAAAAAACGGCATACGGGAAAACGAAAATACCGAAACCGATGCGGGAATGAGCGTTCCGCACAAGAGAAGCTTTTTCGGCGGATTTCTCGGCGCGCTCGGACTGCTTGCGGTCGGGGATCTCGCGGCGGTGCTTCTGCGCTTCGTCTTTCTGCTCTTTTTCTCGGGACTTTTCGCCGAGCTTAAAGCGAATGCGCCGTCTGCGGCGAGAGTCGCTTATTTTATATCATATCTGCTCTGCTTTGCCGCCTTTCTTTTCACGGCGGTGTTCGCAACCGTCAAAAACGGATACGCGCGCAACAACTATCTTATATCGACATACGGCAAAAATTACAGCGTCGGCGGCGACGCGCTCTCTCTTCTGAAAAGCGCGCTTCCCGCATATCTTGCCGCGTCGGCGCTCTTCGCTCTTCCGATACATATCATATTTGCCGTTTTCGGAGAGGTAAAATACATTACAACGATTTTTATCCCGTTCTACTGTATGTACAGGATGACGGGCAGCCGCCTCGCGGCATCATATCCGCTGTCGGTGCTTCTTCCGACGGCGGCGCTCTGGCTGTCGGTGCTTTTCGCGCATATGACATGGGAAAAGAACCGTCTGCACAAATAAAATAAAGATAAAATAACGATAAAATAAAGATAAAATAACAAAAACCGCGTTTTTGCGCATATCGGCGGACGCGGGGAGAAATATCCGAACAATGAAGATACTCGCATTTGAGTCGTCCTGCGACGAAACATCGGTAGCGGTTGCCGAATTTCTCGAGGGCGGCGACATCAGAAAAATTCTTTCGAACAAAACCGCAACCCAGATTGCCACGCATGCTCTTTACGGCGGTGTCGTTCCCGAAATCGCGGGACGCGCGCACACCGAGGCGATTTCGGGGCTCTGCTATGAGGCGCTTGACGCCGCGGGCGTGACAATGGATGATATAGACGCGGTTGCCGTGACGGCGACACCCGGTCTTATCGGCGCGCTTCTCGTAGGCGTTAATTTTGCGAAGGGACTTGCGCTCGCAAACGGCAAGCCGCTGATTGCGGTAAACCATGTAAAAGGTCATGCGGCGGCGGCATATTATGAAAATCCCGAACTGAAAGCGCCCTTTTTCGCGCTTGTCGTATCGGGCGGACACACATCGCTGACCTATGCGAAAAGCCCGACCGAGTTTATTCCCGTGGGACGTACAAGAGACGACGCCGCAGGCGAGGCGTTCGACAAATCGGCGCGCAGACTCGGTCTGCCCTATCCCGGAGGCGCCGAAATGGACAGACTCGCGTCGGCGGGCAATCCCGATGCGATAAAATTCCCGTCGGCATCGATTCACGGCAGCTGCGATTTCAGTTTCAGCGGACTCAAAACCGCCGTGATGAACTATCTGCACACCTGCGAGCAGAAGGGTGAGACCGTATGCCGCGAGGACGTGGCGGCATCATTTACGAAATCTGTCTGCGATTCGCTCACCGCGGGGCTTCTCGCCGCGTGGGAGGAACACCGCTTCGAGCGGCTCGTGCTTGCGGGCGGAGTCGCCGCGAACTCGCATCTGCGGCTTGCGGTAAAGAAATTCTGCGACGCGCACGGCGTATCGCTTTATATGCCGTCACTGCCGCTGTGCGGCGACAACGGCGCGATGATTGCGGCGCAGGGCTATTTCGAATACGAGGCGGGACATCTCGCCGACAGCTCGCTCAACGCAAAGGCGACCGCAGGCAAATCGGTATTCTGATTTTTTACGTGATTTCGAAAATTTCGTCGGTTTGACAAAAAAATACCGCCTTTTTTCGGAGCCGATTTTCGGCGCGCGAAAAAAATTTGCGGATTTGTCACGGTGTGCAAAACTGTGGAAAAATCTGTGGAGAATGTGGAAAAGTCGGGAAAATCGGCATAATAACGGCGGCAAAAAGCGGTTCATATCAAATAAAACGGTAAAAATCGGCTGTGGAAAAGTGAAAGCGGCGGCGGCACGGCGAAAAAGGCAAGCTGAAATTATTTCGAATTTTGCCGCCTGCGATGTGTAAAAAGGCGTTGTCGGTTTGCACAATGCCGACACCGGCGGCGGTCGATGTCATAAAAAAATAAAAGCAAGGGCATATCAATATGAACGAAAACAAAATCAAGGGAGAGCCGTCGAGCGCGGTCGTAAACCGTCTTCCGCGCTACTACCGCTTTCTCGGAAAACTGCTCTCGCAGAATATACTGCGGATAAGTTCGGGGGAGCTTGCGCTCGAAATGGGGGTAACCGCCTCTCAGATAAGGCAGGATCTCAACTGTTTCGGCGGATTCGGACAGCAGGGCTACGGATACAATGTAAAATATCTTTACGGGCAGATTGCCGACATACTCGGAGTTAACGAGGCATACAGCGCGATTATAATCGGCGCGGGAAATCTCGGACACGCGCTTGCCGCCTCTTCGGTATTTTCGGACAGGGGAGTTTTTCTCAAAGCGCTTTTCGACAGCGACGATGCCGTTGTCGGCAGCGAGATAAACGGACTTACGATACTCGCCGAAAGCGAGCTTGAAAAATATTTTTCGGAAAACAGAGTCGACATCGCCGTGCTTACCGTTCCCGGAAAATCGGCGGAAAAAGAATGTGCGAAACTCTGTCGGCTCGGAGTGCGCGGAATATGGAATTTTTCGGGTGTTGAGCTTCGTCCGCATCCGAATACGGTAATTCACAATATGCATACCGGCGATTTTCTTATGACGCTCTGCTATGCGCTCAGAAAAGAGGACGAGATGAAGGCGCAGAAGGCGCAGAAGGCGCAGAGCCGGCAAGACGGACAAGATGGGGAAAATGGGGAAAATTAAATTCGAATTTCAATATAAAAACAGCGTGATAAACATACCCGGCTCGGCTGTCGGACATATGAAAGATGCGACGGCGATAGATTTCAAAGTTCTTCTGGCACTTGCCGCATCTGGCGGATCGGCAGACACCGACGAACTCTGCGAAAGCATCGGGGCGAGCCCCGACGAAATCACCGAGGCGGTCAACTACTGGATAACGGCGGGCGTGCTGACCGTCGAAAACAAAACCGACGGCGCGGTCAGAACAGAACATATATCGTCAAACGGAAACCGTGTTGTCGTTGTGCAGTCGGGCGGACAGACTCATTATACGGGCGAGGAAATCGAGCGTATTTTCTCGGAAAACACAAATCTCAAAGAGCTTATCGACGAGTGTCAGCGCATACTCGGCAAGATGCTGTCTGTTCCCGAAATCAACAGAATCGTTTCTCTTGTCGATATTTACAGGCTGTCCTGCGATTTTCTGCTGCTGCTTGTCGGACGGTGCGCCGAGAGAGGACACGGCTCGGTCCCGTATATAACCAAAACCGCGATTTCTCTTTACAATGACGGCGTAATCACCGTCGAAGGTCTGGAAGAGCGGATGCGGACAGAAGACGAAAACAGTCGGGTTGAGGCGATTGTCAAGAGAATGTTCGGCATCGAGCGCGCGCTTACCGCCAAAGAAAAGCGGTTTATCGGCGAATGGGCGGCGATGAAAATCCCCGAGGATATGCTGAAACTCGCCTACGACAAAACGGTCGACAACACGGGCGAGCCGTCGATGCCCTATATAAACAAGCTGCTCACAAACTGGAAAGAGGCGGGATATGGGAGCGCGGAAGATGTTGCCGCCGCCGACGAACGATACAAAGCCGAAAAGGCCGAAAAAGAGCAGAAAAAGGGCTCGTCGTTCGATCAGGATAAGTTTTTCGATGCGGCAATCCGCCACAGTATGGAATCGCACGGCAAACAGTGATTTTGCGGTCGATTTATCCGACATTATTTACAAAGGAGTAAGACTATGAGCTACAGCCGTGAGAATTTTGCGAAGGTAAGGCGGACATTTGAGGAAAAGCTTCTCGCCGAACAAAATCAGGCGAAGGCGAATCTCGAAGAAATCCACGGGAAAATACCCGAAATCGCGCAGATCGATGCCGAACTTGCCAATACGGGTATGCTTATAATGGAAGAAATCGCGCACGGGAAAGACGGGCTCGATGAGCGTCTGCAAAATATAAAGCTCGACAATGACGAGCTTATGGAAGAAAGAAAGCGTCTGCTCGTCAGGGCAGGCTATCCCGCCGATTATACCGATGTGCATTACGACTGCAAAAAATGCGGCGACAGCGGATATGTCGGCACGGCGATGTGCTCGTGTATGAAATTCGCGCTCGCGATGACGTCGCTCGAAAGTTCGGGACTCGGCAAGCTGTTCGAAAGTCAGAATTTCGACACTTTCAATCTCAAATATTATGTCGGCGACAGTAGGGTTTACGAGAGAATGGCGTCCAATCTTGAAATCTGCACCGAATATGCGGAGGGATTCGACAGCTCGACACGCGAAAATCTGCTGCTCTGCGGAAAGACGGGGCTCGGAAAAACCCATATGTCGACCGCGATTGCGGGAACGGTCATAGAGCGCGGCTACGAGGTCGTTTACGAAAGCGCGCAGAATGTGTTCGACGATTTCACGGTCGAACGCTTCGGCCGCAAAATCGCGGGGAGAAGCGGCGACACGTCAAGATATTTCGATGCCGATCTGCTGGTTGTCGACGATCTCGGCGTGGAAACGTCAAACAGCTTCACGATGAGCTGTCTGTACTCGCTGATAAACAGCAGAGTCGTTGCGGGACGGCCGATGATAATCAACACCAATCTCACATCGGATGAGATAAAGAGCAGATACGGCGACAGAATTTTCTCAAGACTTTTCGGAGAGTTCACCGCGCTTCTCTTTATGGGTACCGATGTGCGTATGCAGCGGCTTACCGGACAGTAAGCTCATATAAAGGAGATTTCGATTTGTTTCTTAAAAAAACCGCCGAAAACGGGGTTTTATACGAATATTCGGACAGATTCGGCGCAAAACATCTCTTTTCGACAAGAATCGGCGGAGTCAGCCGCGCCGAATATCTCGCATCGATGAATCTCGGCGAAAACCGCGGAGACTCTCCCGAAAATGTCAAAGAAAATTTCGACAGACTGCTTATGCCGATAGGCAGAGCTTTTCCCGACTGCGTGAGGGCGGGGCAGGTACATTCGGCGAATATCCGCACGGTCACCGAAGACGACCGCGGAAAATTCTTTCCCGACACCGACGGATTCGCAACCGACCGCGCGGGCGTCGTGCTTATCGTCAAAACCGCCGACTGCCTTCCGATACTGCTGTCGGATGCCGAAAATCACGTAGTTGCCGCGGTACACGCGGGCTGGCGCGGATCGGCGGCGAAAATCGCGGCGGCGGCGGTCGAAAAGATGTGCGCGCTCGGCGCGAGGCCCGAAAACATCACCGCCGCGCTCGGCGCCTGCATCCACAGCTGCTGTTTCGAGGTGAAAAGCGATTTCGTCGACACGCTCACATCGATGTGCGGCAGAGAGCTTACCGAAAAGACGGTAACCGAGCGGGACGGGAAAATGTATGCCGACCTTGTCGGGCTGAATCTCGCGGTTCTCTCCGAATGCGGAGTAAGAGCCGAAAATATCGATGTAAATCCCGCCTGCACCTGCTGCGAGCCGAATCTCTATTTTTCGCACAGATACAGCGGCGGCAAAAGGGGAACGATGGCGGCCGCCGTCACAATGGACCGGCAATGATACGGCGGTGTCTGCGTGATTTTTCTTTTTCGGCGCTTTTTGTTCAGATTTTGTTTATAAAGATATGCTAAACTTATCTGTCAAAACCGAAAAAACGGATACGAATATAAAAATAATAAAAATATAAAATAAAGGTAACAAACCGCAGGAAAGGATGTAAATCCATGATAAGAGTAGAAAATCTCGGAAAGCGGTACGGCGACAAATGGGTTGTCGACCATATCAGCTTTACGGTAGAAGAAGGCGAAATCGTCGGATTTCTCGGCCCGAACGGCGCGGGAAAGACAACGACAATGTCGATGATAACGGGCTATCTGTCGTCAACCGAAGGAGTCGCCGAAATCGGCGGAATAAACGTGCTTGACGATCCGATAGGGGCGAAAAAGCAGATAGGCTATCTGCCCGAAGTTCCCCCGCTTTATATGGATATGACGGTACGCGAGTATCTGAATTTCATATACGAGCTTAAAGGGAGCAATCTTAAGCGCGACGAGCATCTCAAAGAAATCGCCGAAACAGTCCGCATTGCCGATGTCTACGACAGAGTTATCCGCAATCTGTCGAAAGGCTACCGTCAGCGTGTCGGAATCGCTCAGGCACTTGTCGGCAATCCGAAGGTTATCATATTCGACGAGCCGACGGTCGGTCTCGATCCGAAGCAGATTATCGAAATACGAAATCTTATCAAGACACTCGGACGCAACCACACCGTAATCCTCTCGACGCATATTCTGCCCGAAGTTCAGGCGGTCTGCGACCGTATCATAATCATAAACAAGGGCAAAATCGTCGCCAACGAAAAGACAGAGGAGATTTCGAAGGCGTTCAGCGGCAACCGCCGTCTTTCGGTGAAAATCTGCGGTCCGCAGAAGGATGTTCTTTCGGCGATAAAATCGACGCCCGGTGTGAACTACGCCGAGGTGCTCGGCAATCACGATCTCGACTCGACATCCTATCTTATCGAATGCGCGCCCGGAATAGATGTCAGAAAACCGCTTGCGAGAATGATTTCGTCAAACGGATGGGTAATGATAGGTCTTGAATCGATGGGCGCAAATCTCGAGGATATTTTCCTCGCGGTTGTCGACACACCCGAACCGGTCAAGAAAAAACGCCGCAGAAACAGAGAGCCCGCAAAGGCCGATGCTTCGGGCGATACTGCCGAAAAAAACGAAAAAACCGATGATAAAAACAAGGAGGCAAACCCGTAATGCTCGCAGTTTATAAGAGGGAACTCCGTTCCTATTTCGTAACCCCCATCGGCTACATCTTCGTCGCCGTATTCCTTGTGGCTGCCGGCCTTGTCTTTTCGTTCTGCACCATTCAGAGCGGAACAAATTCGTCGGTATCGACATATTTCACCGCGCTTCTCGTAATCTACATAGTCGTGCTTCCGCTGCTTACCATGAAGCTCTTCGCCGAGGAAAAGAAAGGACGCACCGAACAGCTGCTGCTGAGCGCGCCGATAAGCCTTACCGCAATGGTTATGGCGAAATTCCTCGCCGCATACACGGTATTCGCGGGAACATATCTCATTTCCTGCACAGGATTTGTCGCGCTTTACAAATACGGCAGCCCCAACACCGCCGTTCTTCTCGGCTCGTCACTCGCGATTCTGCTCGCGGGAGGCGCCTGCATCGCAATCGGCGTGTTTATCTCGTCGCTCACCGAAAATCAGCTGATTGCCGCACTCGTAACCATGGCGGTAATCGTGTTCTTCGTGCTTACATCTTCGTTCAACAGCTATATCGACAACTACGTGATCCGTACCGTGCTCAGCTGGTTCTCTCTTATGGAAAGACTTGCCAATTTCACATACGGCTATTTCGATGTCAACGCGCTTGTCTATTATCTGTCGCTTTCGTTTGTTTTTCTCTTTTTGACGGTACGCGTATACGAAAAGCGCCGCTGGGCGTGATTTCTTATCCTGTGTGAAAGGCAGAGAAACCGATGAAAGAAAAAAACAGACTGATACACCGCTCCGCCGCGTGGCTGATTACGGCGGGAGTGCTTGCGGCTGTTGTTCTGCTCAATCTTTTGCTTACCGTTTTCTGCGGCGACAAAATGATTGTGGATCTCACAACCGAAAAATTCAACGAAATATCAGAACAGTCGAAGGCGGAGCTTGACAAGATAGATCCGTCCGAAAACAACATCACGATATATTTCCTCGCCGACAGCGACGAGCTTCAGTCGGCATCCTTCGGAAACTCGGTATCGTCTTCCGGAAGCTATACCAATCTCTGGGGAATGAAATATATCTGGGAGCTTGCGAAAGTCTATGCCGAAAACTACGATTTTCTTTCGGTGGAGACGCTGAACATAAAGAAGGATGCCGACAAACTCGAAGAGTTCAGATCGACGGTCGGCACCGAATTCACAAAGCTCGATGTCATAATCGACAACTATACATATGAAACCGACGGGTCGGGAGAGATTATCAAAGACGAGTCGGGCGAGCCGGTTATGCATCACAACTTCCGCAAATACAAGAGAGACGCCTTCTTCGTTTTCGAAAGCGATTCGAACTATGCCTACGGATTCAACGGCGATGAGGTCATAACATCGGCGATTCTCTCGGTTGCGGGCAAAAATCCGACCGTTTATTTTGTGAGCGGACACGGCGAAAAGGTCGGCGACGACAGTACGCTCGAAGCTTCGGTCGAGTCGGATTACGGCAAGGCGCAGGCGCTGCGCGACCTCTTCTTCAAGGCGGGATTCGTAACAAAGAAAATCGACCTTTCAACCGAATACAAAACTCTTCTCTCGGACGATACCGCGAGAATAGTCGTAATATACGGCCCCGATACCGATTATCTCGGCGCGTATGACGGCGGAGTCGATGAAATCGCCGCCCTGAGAAAATTTCTCAACGGCATCGATCACAACGCAATGTTTTTCCTTGACGGCACGTCCGAAACTCTGCCGAATCTTGCCGAATATGTCGAGGACTATTTCGGGGTGACAATCGAAAATGCGCTGGTCAAAGACGGCGGTCAGAACAGCCTGTCAAGCGACGGATATACATTCATATCCGATTACGAAGACGATGAATACGGTGTCGGAACAAACCTTACCGATGCGTTCGAGGATATGGAATCGAAGCCGTCGGCGG
>CAZHPU010000016.1:0-18871 GCA_964534435.1 uncultured Lachnospiraceae bacterium
TGCACCGCAATATTTGCACGGATTTTCCTGCCGGTTCACCATCGGAATGGCGAATGCTTTACCGGATGCGATTTCATCTCCGATTGAGGATATTTTATCTGTTATTTTTTTAAGCAAATTATCGAAGCCTTCTCTGTCAATAATATTGTCATCTGTTTTCAGTACGCCGTCTTTATCAAATTTTACCGGAATAAATTTTCCTCTCTTTGATCGTTCCATCGCGGAAATCACTTCATTATCGTTCAATAAAAGACCGCTTTTTTCTATGTCCTCGACAGCTTTTCTCATAAGGTTATCCGTATCGGGTATCGGACTGTCAATTGTTTCGTCAGTTTTCGGAGAGCGGGCACTGTAATAGAGAAGACCGGCAGGACGGATTTCCCCGTCTGTTCCTACCCCAACTTTTTTTCGAAAATCCGCATCGGATGTGCTGCATATTGAAAAAAGATATATGGGAAGTTGAAAATCAAGTCCGAGATCGATATTTTTAAGTGAGAATTTTTTACTTCCCGTTTTATAGTCTACTACACGCAGGTATACATCGTTGTCTTTTTTCAGTATATCAACTCTGTCTACTCTTCCGTAAACGGTTATTTTTTTTCCTTCACCGAATTCAATATTAAGCGGTGATATGTCACCCGGTTTGTTGTCAATCGGCAATTCGAAAAACTTAGGCTCGAAATCCGAGTCGCGAAATTCGGCTATCAGATTTTTTATGAAAAGCATCGACAAGCCGTCTAGTCGTTCAAACAGGTGCTCGAGTCTCGGTGTGCAAACGCCGTGAGTTATGCTTTTTTTACACTCGTCGACAGCCGATTCGGCTATCCGATACAATTCACTGTCTTCTGTTGTCTTTACGGATTTTTCTCCGAGTTTCTTAAAAAATTTTTCGAAAACGGCATGCACAAAATTGCCGACTTCACGAAATTCAAAATCATCGGATACTTCCTCTTTCAGAGACAGCACATTTTTCATGTAATAAGAAAACGGACATTTCACAAAATTCTCAACCCTTGCCTGAGTCAGGTTAAGGCCGTTATGAGTCAATGCATCAACTGTGGAGGTCTGCAGTTTACACTCGCTCGCGTCAATGGGGATATTTTGAGAATGAATTTTCGAGTAATCGGATTCGCTTTCGGATATATCACACAGAAGAGAATAAATCTTCTTTCCGTTCTCACTATTCGGATTTGCCATGCAAAATTCAAATGCGGTTGTTTTTCCCCTGATTTTGTATAGGGCATCTGCTTTGTCCCATATTTCGGTTTCAAGCAGCGGAAAAACAGATTTTGTCGCGTAAACCGCGACAGACGGATTTATATCGGAATGGTAGGAAAGAGTAAGCGATTTTTCGGGTATTGAAACAGAGCGGTAAAAGCCGTAAAGTTCGGAAGCCGAATAGCTTTCGCTGTTGTCGGCAAGTTCAATACCGAGTTCGGAAAGTGCTTCCTTGTCTCTGTCATTAAAAACAGTTCCCTCATCTCCGAATGTCGGGAAAACGCCCTCATTAAGCCCCAAAATAAAAGCGTGTTTTATTCCGGGCCTGTGAATCAGTTTGGGCTCACCTATAAGCACCTCATCGGCACGCGCGGGAACTTTGCCAATATCGGCAGACTCAAAAACAGTAAGAAGCAGACGAAGATATTCGTTTGCGCTGACAATCATATCTCCGGCAACTGTAACAAGACTGTCCAGCGCGCCGCAAATAATGTCCCATATTTGTACGCTTTCTTCTGCCGCGGACAGGTTACCGTTGTGTCTGAGAAGAGCCTCTTCATCGGCAAGCTTTTCGGCAATCTTCATCTCTTTCAGCAATTCAAACAATGCCGCCGATGCCTGTCTTACCGTTGTATCTTTTTCAAACACATAGCCGAATGACGCAAGAGGCGTACAAAGCTTATCGCGCAGCATTGTGAGCTTCTCGAGTTTTTCACTTTCGGCATCGGTAAATTCGGCGGTGAACCCATTCGGATTCATCGTCCAGGCCTCATCACCGTACCAAAGCTTACCCGAAATATTCCATGAGGATGCATATTCTTCAAGCAAATCGCATTCATCCGATGTGAGCCCGGAAAGACCGCAGCGCATGTATGAAATTACGTCCTCGGTTCGCCAATGCCCGGCAATTACGGAGAGGGCGCTTGTAATCATTCTGATTTGAGGCTTCATACAAAGTCCCGTACGTGATGAAATAAAGCAAGGAATACTGTATTTTTCAAGAGCTACATCGAGAATACCCGAATATGATGACGGGTTTCTCGCTATAATCGCAATTTCCCGATAGCGTATACCTTCTTCTTCAACAAGTCTTGCTATTTTGCAGGCACATGCTTCGGCCTCAGAATAGATATCCGATGTTTCGACTACGGATATATTTTCGGGTTTGCAGTCATATACCGAATTGTCGAATTTCCAAATATTTTCCCGTAAAAATCGAAGATCATCGGAAATCGGAGCAACCGTATTCTCACAGACGATATCGGGCATAATGCCGCAACCGACCATGTCGGCAAGTTTATGCAGACTGCGATCGCTTTTTTTGATGTTGCGCATCATTTCGGAATTATCGCGAGGAAGATACGGAACGGTTATATAAACTTTCTCGGACTTTGCGAATATATTTTTGAGAACTTCCGTTTCGGCGGGGGCAAATCTTGTAAATCCATCGATAAATACGGTTACTTTCGAGAAGCAGTCATGAGTTTCGAGAATTTTGGCGGCTCTGGGAAGATCTTCTTCGGGATTGTCAAAATTATCATGCAGATTTTTCAGATTCAGCGTCATAATCATAGACAGATCAAGCAGTTTTCTCCCGAGCTTTTTTTCTTCGGGAGGAAGCTTTTCAGCGGCCAACTCAAGATCGGCGGCTGAAATATTATAGCGCTGAAATTCATCAATCGTTTTTTGAAGCAGTTTAAGAACCGAAATGTCGTCAAGTGACAAATCGCCATATTCGCCTAAATTATCTTTAAGCTCACGAAGAGTTCGCCACATAACAATTAGTTTTGCGCCGTTACCTATATAATGATATGACAGTCCGCCCCATCTGCGGAATATCATATTGCAAAGACGTCGAAATCCCGCTACCTCAACATTAAGGCCAATATACTCCTCACCGCAGAGCTTTTTTTCGGTCTCGAACACCTGCTGTTCGGGTACAAGCAGTAATATTTTCTTTCCCGATGCCGATAATTCTTTTATTTTATCAAAAAGCAGGGTAGTCTTGCCGCTCCCTGCTCTTCCGTATATAAACTGAATCATAATAAAACTCCGATTTTTTCGGCAGCTGTTAAATATCAACCTCTGCCATATATTTATAACCGTTTTCGGCTATATATTCTTTTCTCTCCTCGAGATTTTCCCCAAGAAGAATATCGAGAATTTTTGCGGTTTCCACCGCATCTGCTTCGCAAACTCTTATAAGTCTGCGCGATGCGGGATTCATAGTTGTTTCCCACATCATATCCGGAGTGTTTTCACCGAGTCCTTTTGAACGCTGGATGGTATATTTAAGCCCTTCACTTTCAAGACGCTTAACGATAGTCTGCCGTTCCTTTTCGTCGTAAGCAAAAAGTGTTTCGTTTTTAGTATCAATCTGAAAAAGAGGCGACTCGGCGATATATACTTTTCCGATTTTTATCAAAGTCGGCAGGAGACGGTAAAAAAGTGTGAGAATGAGCGCGCGAATTTGATAACCGTCTTCATCGGCATCGGTACAGATTATTATTTTATTCCAACGTAACATATCAAGATTAAAAGATGCGACATCTTTTTCTTTATGTTTGATTTCAATACCGCAGCCGATAACTTTCAGCAAATCAACAATGACGTCATTTTTCATTATGCGTTCGTAGCTTGCTTTCAGGCAGTTAAGCGTTTTTCCACGTACCGGGATAATAGCCTGAAATTCTGCCGATCTTCCGAGTTTACATGAAGTCAGCGCACTGTCACCCTCTACAATATAAAGCTCACGCCGCTGCGGATCTTTTGATCTGCAAGCGACAAATTTCTCAACCCTATTTGAAATGTCGGTTGCGCCGATCAGCTTTTTCTTGGTCATGTCACGTGCGGCACTCGCACTTTCACGGATTGTCTTATTGGCAAGTATTCTTGCCGCAATCTTCTCGGCATCCGACGGATTTTCGATAAAATAGGTGTCAAGTCTTGATTTGAAAAATTCGGTCATTGCCTGCTTGATAAATTCATTGTCGATTTTCTTTTTCGTTTGATTCTCATAAGATGTTGCGGTTGAGAAACTGCTGGTAACAAGCACAAGGCACTCATCAATATCACTGAAATTGATTTTATTATCGTTCTTCTTGTATTTATTATTATCCTTCAAATATTTGTTTACCGCATAGAGAAATGCGGTTTTTGCGGCATCCTCGGGTGATCCGCCGTATTCAAGCCAGCTGGAATTATGATAGTATTCGGTTGCATTCACACTTGCATCGGTAAAGCAAAACGCCGCTTCAATAAGCAGTTTATATTCGGGGAGATCCTCACGGTCGCGTCCGCTTGTTTCTTTTCGTATAAACACAGGCTCGGTTATAGCCTTGCCCATTGAGAGTTCAACAACGCGTTCCTCGATTCCCTTCTCGTAATAGAATTCATCGGTGGTTGTATTTTCGCCGTCATTAAAGGTCAGAATAAAACGTACTCCCGCATTTACGACGGCCTGTTTTTTCAGTGTTTCGACAAAATAATTTTTGGGAATATCTATTGACTTAAAAACTTCAAGGTCGGCCCGCCATTTGATTATCGTTCCGTGCTTTTTTCCGTTTCTCGGTATCTCGCCAACCGTAAGTTCGCCTACGGGTTCACCTTTTTTGAAATGCATTTCGGAGATTTTACCACCGGAATAGGAATACACATCCATATACTCGCTCGAACACTGTGTTGCGCATGCGCCGAGACCGTTTGTTCCGAGTGAATATTTATATGCGGATCCGCTGCTGTTATTCTTGTATTTGCCGCTTGCGTAGAGTTCGCAAAAAATCAAATCCCAGTTGAAACGTCCCTGTTTCTCATTCCATCCCATAGGGATACCTCTGCCGTCATCCTCTACTTTTATGGATTTATCGGCGTCTACAGTTATGCTTATGATGTTGCCGTATCCTTCGCGTGATTCATCAAGTGAATTGGCAAGAATTTCAAAAAAAGCGTGCTCACAGCCTTCAAGGCCGCTTGTTCCGAGATATACCTCCGGTTTACGGCGGACTCTTTCCGCGCCTTTAAGACTTTCTATGCTGTCGTTTCCGTATTCGTTAACTGCTTTTTTCTCCGCTTTGTTTGCCATGTCGGGACTCCTTTATATTTTTGCATTCAATTTAATTATACCCAAATATCTGCCAAAAGTCAAGCTTACACAAAAAATTCGACAGACCGCAATAACTTCGGTCTGCCGAATTTTTTTATGCAGATAATCAAACCGAGCGGAATCCCCGTCCGATAATCTCACTGCTTGTTGTTATTATAATAAATGATCCCGGATCGACTGTTTTAACAAACTTTCGAAGCCGTATGCTTTCGATGCGTTTACAAACGGTATGAATCATATATTTCTTTTCATGCGTATACTGACCGAATGCCTCATTCACGGTTGCACCATGATGAAGATTAACCATAATATAATCCATTATCTTCTCGGGATGAGATGTAATGATTATGAAATATTTGCAGCTGTTGAACTTTTCAATCATTCCGTCAACGAGAAATGCTTTAGAGAAAAGCCCGAGCATGGAAAAAAGGCCCGTTTTTACATCGAACACCAGAAAAGAGCTCATAGCGATAAGGCAGTCGGTACAGAGCAATGCCTTGCCTACATCAATTTTTGTGTATTTCTTCAGGATAAGGGCAACAATATCGGTGCCTCCCGACGATGCCTCGCAGTTGAACATAATTGCGGAGCCGATCCCGGTTAACAGAATAGCATATACAAGTTCAAGAAGCGGCTGATCGGTAAGCGGTTTCGATATGGGTACAAGATGTTCGAGAGCCACAGTCAACAATGAGAAAACAGTGCTGCAGTATACGGTTTTTATTCCGGTTTGTTTACCGAGAAATATAAAACCGACAATCAGAAGGAGCGTATTTATCAGCGCAATCAACGTTCCGGGTGAAACAGGTGTGATTTTACCGAGAAGCACACCCACGCCGCTTACTCCACCGGTTGAAAATCCGTTCGGTATCTTGAAAAAGTAGACGCCGAAGGTCATAAGGACAACTCCTATTGTCATTAACAGAAAATCGCGAACAACAGCTTGAACTTTTGATTTATTTCCGTCCATAGTATATGCGGTTTATTTTGTCAGAGGCTTAATCGGGCCCCAGCCGCCTTCCTCGACGGTAGTTGTGGTTTCTTCGCTTGTCTTTGTTGTAACAGGTACTTTTTGCGTCTCTGCGGTTGTCGTCTCTGCGGTTGTAACAGGCGATGTTGTGTCTTGTTCATGCGGAGTGGTAAGTATTATTACATCGTCGGATGTTTCGGGAACTTTTTCGGTTGCCTCGGTTGATGAGTATTTCTCATCCGATGTAACAGGTGTCTTGCTGTCGCTTGTAATTGCTTTTTCGGTATCGGGATTTGCGGCAGTTACCGTAGTTATAATGGGATCGTACGACGTAGATTTCGGCTCACTTTTTACTGTGTCCGAACTCGAATCTTCAACAGAAGGTGCGGTTATGTAGCTGTACGCTGAGCTGTCGGCTTTTTCGCTGACTGTTCCGTTTTCGCTACCGCAAGAAAAAAGCATCGGAAGCGCAAGAGCCGCAAGTCCGAAAGCTATCGTTACTCTGTAAAAATTATTCATATTTAATTTCTCCCGAAGATACACGTATTTGAAATGTATCTGTTAAAAAAATAATATCCGTGTTAACATTTTGCTGTCAGCACAGATATTAAATCATATTTTTGAGGTAATGTCAAGATTTACGCCGAAAATAATTATTATACTTTCCGAAAAACAGTAACCTTCCAATCGTTTTCGGAGTCTTCGTCGCAAAGTACAAGACCGTGAGCAGTCATTGCTTCGATTACATCATCGCATCTGTTCTCGATTATGCCGGAACAAACAAGTTTTGCGTCCTGCGAAAGGTAATCGGATATATTTTCGGACATTCTGATGAGAATATCCGCGACGATATTTGCCATCGCAAAATCATAAGGCCCGTTTGACAAATCAACGTTTTTCAGCAGATCGGACGTATCACAATAGAAATTATCAACACCGTTTTCTACCGCGTTTTCACGTGCCACACGTACAGCAACGGGATCGATATCATATGCGTTGGCAGAGCGTGCTCCGAGTTTCAGCGCAAACAGCGAAAGGATTCCGCTTCCCGTCCCGATATCAAGTACCCGCGCATCTTTCGGCATATGCTTTTCGACCATAGCGGCGCATAGGCGCGTTGTTTCATGCGTTCCCGTTCCGAAGGCCATTCCGGGATCCATTTTAATTGTTACTTCACCGTCGGCTGCCCGATACTCCTGCCATGCGGGAACTACAGTCAATCTCTTTCCGATATGAACAGGCTTATAGTATGCACGCCAAGCATTGTACCAATCTTCTTCTTTTACTCCGACCACATCCACATCGGCGTGAATATCAAGCGTCCGAAGTCTTTCGTTTATAAACGCAAGATATTCGGGAAGCGGTTTTTCTTCGGGGACAAATATGCTGACCGAACATTTATCGGGATCGGCGTGCAAAATGCTGTCATCGATAAGCTCGCCGTACATGGGTTTAAGATTTTCATCAATGTCGCTGTAATCCTCAATCATAAGTCCGTTGTCGAGCATACTCATAAAAGCACATACATTATCAAGATCGGCTTTTGTGCACGACAGTTTAACCTGTTTCCAATCCATCCCAAATACTCCTTAATTTATTTATCACGTTTCATAAAACCGCGTTTTTTTCCCGAGTTTTCAGGTGAAAAAGCGTTTGCAAATTCGCGCAGTTTCTGTTTTTGTTCCTCGGTCATATTCGTCGGGGTTTCGATATTAACCTTGAAATAAAGATTGCCGTATCCCCTGCTTCTGAAATGTCTGATGCCCTTATTCTTTATGCAGAATGTGGTACCTGTCTGTGTGCCTTCGGGTATGTGATATTTCTCGGGCTGACCGTCGACAAGTGTCGGGACATCGATATCCGCTCCGAGTGCGGCCTGTGTGAATGAGATGGGAATATTGCAATAAATATCATCTCCGTCACGCTCGAAAAAGTCATCGGGTGAAACACTGACATATACCACAAAATCTCCCGCAGAGCCGCCGTTTCTGCCGTCATTGCCGTATCCTCTGATTACAATCGGCGTTCCGTCTGAAATTCCGGGTTCTATATTTATATCAAGAGTCTTTTTTACTCGTACATAGCCTTTGCCGTTACAGTATGAGCAGGGATTTTTTATAACCTTACCCGTACCGCGACAGCTGTCACACTGTCTGGTCGACTGCATCATACCGAACAGTGTCTGCTGTGTTGTTCTGACTTGTCCGCTGCCGCCGCATGTTTTACAGGTTTCGACTGTGCTTCCTTTGGATGCACCTGATCCGCTGCATTCAGGACACTTCTCTATACGATTATAGTTAACTTCTTTTTTGCAGCCGAAAACGGCTTCTTTGAAGCTGATATTTAGTTGTTCCTGCAAACTTTCCCCGCGAATCGGGCCGTTTCTTGAAGTACGCGCAGATCCGCCGCCCATGCCTCCGCCGAATATTGACGAGAAAATATCGCCGAGATCACCGAAATCGGTTGAAAATCCTCCGCTTGTATTATATCCTCCCGCTCCCATATTCGGGTCGACACCGGCAAACCCGTATTGGTCATATTTTGCTTTCTTATCGGGATCGGAAAGAACTTCATACGCTTCTCCGACCTCTTTGAATTTAATTTCGGCTTCTTTATCACCAGGATTCATGTCGGGGTGATATTTTTTTGCAAGCGTGCGGTACGCTTTTTTTATATCATCGGCGGATGCACTTTTATCAAGTCCAAGCACCTCGTAATAGTCTTTCTTTGAATCAGCCATTGCTGCTTCTCCTTTATATCCGATTAAAATTAAAATGCCGCATTAACGCACCATAGGAAGGAGCATTTTGATGCTCCTTCCCTGTGGTCAAAACGCATTACGCATTTTATTATTTTGTTTTATCTTCAAAATCGGCATTATAATAGCCGTTTGAATCTGCACCGCCCTGATTATCGGATCCGGCGTTTGAATCAAAACCGCCCTGAGCTCCCTGATTGCCCTGTCCCTGAGCTCCCTGCGAAGAATAAAGTTTTTCGGATACCTTATACAATGCTTTTTCAAGCTCTTCGCTCGTATTCTTAATCAGGTCATTGTCTTGACCTTTAAGAGCTTCGTTTACTTTTTCGATTGCGTCACGAACGGGTTTCTTCTCATCATCAGAAAGCTTATCTCCGATATCGTTCAGAGTCTTATCGGCTTCGAAAGAGAGCGACTCGGCACGGTTGCGAAGTTCAACATTCTCTTTCTGCTTCTTATCCTCATCGGCAAACTTTTCGGCTTCACGTACGGCCTTATCAATATCCTCTTTGCTCATGTTGGAAGAAGATGTAATTGTGATGTGCTGCTCCTTACCTGTACCCTTATCTGTTGCGGAAACATTTACGATACCGTTTGCATCGATATCAAATGTAACTTCAATCTGAGGAACTCCGCGAGGAGCAGGCGCAATTCCGTCAAGGCTGAAACGTCCGAGCGTGGTATTGCCGGATGCAATTTCACGTTCGCCCTGAAGAACGTGTATTTCGACAGATGTCTGTCCGTTGGCGGCGGTTGAGAAAATCTGGCTCTTCTTTGTAGGAATAGTCGTATTACGGTCGATTATCTTTGTGAAAATACCGCCGAGTGTTTCGATTCCGAGTGAAAGAGGTGTTACATCAAGAAGAAGAAGATCTTTGACATCTCCGCCGAGAACGCCTGCCTGGACAGCGGCGCCGATTGCAACACATTCATCGGGGTTAATTCCCTTGAACGGATCTTTACCGATAAAGTTCTTAACAGCATCCTGAACTGCGGGAATACGAGTTGAACCGCCTACAAGAAGAACCTTATCAACCTGATTTACGCTGAGCCCGGCATCTTTAAGTACCTGTTTGGTCGGTCCCATAGTTGCTTCAACGAGATCTTTTGTAAGAGCATCGAATTTAGCTCTTGTAAGAGTTGCATTGAAATGTTTCGGTCCGTTTGCGTCTGCCGTAATAAACGGGAGGTTAATTTCGGTCGAGTTCATACCCGAAAGTTCAATCTTTGCCTTTTCGGCAGCCTCTTTGATACGCTGAAGAGCCATCTTATCTTTACGCAGATCGTTTCCGGGATTTTCCTTCATAAATTCTTCGGCAATCCAGTCGATAACACGTTTATCAAAATCATCGCCGCCGAGACGGTTATTACCTGCCGTAGCAAGAACTTCGAAAACGCCGTCCGAAATTTCAAGAAGCGACACATCGAATGTTCCGCCGCCGAGGTCATAAACCATAATCTTTTGATTTACATCTTTATCCATACCGTAAGCAAGTGCGGCAGCGGTAGGCTCGTTGATTATACGGAGAACTTCGAGGCCGGCAATCTTTCCGGCATCCTTAGTTGCCTGACGCTGTGCATCGGTAAAGTAAGCAGGTACCGTAATAACCGCTTTGGTTACGGTTTCTCCGAGATACGCTTCGGCATCGGCTTTCAGCTTTTGAAGAATCATTGCCGATATTTCCTGAGGTGTATACGATTTACCGTCGATGTTTACTTTATAATTTTTACCCATTTCTCTCTTGATAGAGCTTACAGTACGGTCGGGGTTTGTAATTGCCTGACGTTTTGCAACCTGTCCTACCATTCTTTCTCCGGTCTTAGAGAAACCGACGACCGAAGGAGTTGTTCTCGATCCCTCGGGGTTCGGGATAACTACGGGCTCGCCGCCCTCAAATACTGCAACGCAGCTGTTTGTTGTACCAAGGTCAATACCTATAATCTTTGACATAATTCTATACCTCCGATAAATAATTATTATTTGTTATATATTTTATGCAATTTTAATTTGCAACTTTTACCATTGCGTAACGAATAATCTTATCGCCTTTTTTATATCCCTTTTGGAATATTTCGACGATTTCGCCTTCGCCTTTTGTTTCATCTTCTACATGCATAACCGCATTATGAACTTTCGGATCGAATTTTTCGGTGGGGATAACTTCAACCCCGAGCTTTTCAAGTGCCGAACTGAACTGGCTGAGCGTCATTTTTACGCCTTCGATAACTTTCTCTCCGTCTGTATACTGAACGGCTCTCTCAAGGTTATCAACTACGGGAAGCATTGCCTTCAAAACATCTGTATACGCGTCTGCGTAAATACTTTCTTTTTCCTTGGATGTTCTCTTTCGGAAATTATCATATTCGGCAACAAGTCTCAGATATTTGTCGGTCTGCTCGCTGTTCTGCTTTTCGGCTTTTTCAAGCTTCTCCTTAACTGCCGCAAACTCTTTTTTTAAGTCCGCAAGTTCTTTTTTTGCTTTCTTATCGCCTTTTATATTATCATTTTCTTTCTCTGCGTTTTTTTCATTCATCTCATTTTCGGACGAATTCGAATTTACTTCGGCGCCGTTTTTTTCTTCTGCGGCAGCTTCTTTTTCTTCTTTTATTTCAGCCATAGGTTCTATTTTTCTTCTCCTTCTCTTTCGGTTTTATTTGCGTCGGGCAGTGCTCTTCGGTTGTTGTCTATCATATCGGATATACTGTTCGAGAGTGTTTCCATTGTCGATACGACTTTCGAATAATCCATTCTGCACGGACCGATAACACCTATTGCGCCTACCGCCTTGCCGTCGATTCTTATAGTTTTGACGACAAGCGTTGACTCTCCGCTTTTATCTGCCGTATTTTCGCTTCCGATGTAAATGTTTACATCTTTATCCTCCGATTTATGAACAAGCGTGAGAAGATCCTGCTTTTCCGAGAGCATTCCGAGCATATCCTTGAGTTTGTCGACTTCGGTAAATTCCGGATATTCCAAAAATCTGTCGACACCCGTAATATGAAGCTCATCTCCGCCGTCCTCGCTGAGGGCCTCGAAAACGCTTTTTATTATCGGACTGGCAAGCGAGCTGTATTCTCCGAAATTCTTTTCAAGCTCAATCATCTGCGCCAGCGTAAGTTCCTCGGCCTGCTTATCCGCAATCGTATCATTCAGAGCTTTCTGCATTTTACGAATCGCATCTTCGGTAAGCGGGATGTCACTGTGAAGATGTTTTGTTTTTATATTGTTTTCGGAAACCATTATGATGACGAGAAAATCATTGGGATTTGTCAGCATAAGGTTAATGCGTCTTGCCGATGATTTTTTCGGGAAACTGCGTACTGCGATTGCCGGATAGTGAGTTAGCGATGAAACAAGTTTTCCCGCGCTGTCTATGATTTTATCAAGGCGAGCCGTGCGTTCGCGAAGCATCTCATTGAGTCCGCGAATTTCGGTTGCGGTCATATCGTATGCTTCCATAAGCGAGTCTACATAAAATCTGTAACCCTGCTCGGTCGGAACTCTTCCGGCGGAAGTATGCGGCTGTGCAAGATAACCCATTTCGGTGAGTTCCGCCAGCTCATTTCTGATTGTGGCAGATGAAAGAGCAATCTGCTTATTCATGGAAAGAAGTTTTGAGCCTACCGGCTCACCGCAAGCTATATGTTCATCGATAATCGCCTTAAGTATCTGTTTTTTACGTTCGCTCAGCGTTCCGCCGACCTTATCCATAATACCTTTTGCTCCTTTCTCACGCGTTTTTGTCTTGTTTAGCACTCTTTGCGTTCAAGTGCTAACCTATGGCTTTAATCTACCACAAACGTTCTTTTGATTATACCTTATTTTGTGTATAAATTATTAAATATTTGTAAATACGTTAAGAGATTAGCAAAAAGAATGCCCGACCGCTATTTAACGGTCGAGCATTTATCTTTTAATGCAAATTTTATTTCAAATCAAGTTTTGATATGCGTTTACGCATTTTTCTGACCTCGGCAAGCATATTAAGAGCATCCTTCACCGGGCTTACTTTTGACTGTCCGTGATTTATTACCTTGACAGGCAATTCTGCGAATTTGAGTTTCAGCTTATCTGCTATCATTAGCGCCTCAAGGTCAAATGCGAATCTGTCAACTTCGCAGTTTGAAAAGATTTTAACCGCCGCATCCTTGTCGAATCCTTTAAGACCGGCCTGCGAATCGCTGTGAGAAAATCCCGCCGCTATGGAAATCACTTTCAAATATGTCTTTGACATAAACTTTCTCAAAAAAGTATAGCCGTCATATCCTCCGCCTTTTATCGCACGTGAGCCTATTACAACATCGGCACCGGTTTCAATATGCAGATCATAAACTTTTTTGAGAATATCGGCGCCGTAGGCAAGATCACTGTCGGTAAAAACCGCAAAATCACCGTTTGCGGCGAGCATACCCGTTCTTACGGCATACCCTTTTCCTCTGTTAGGCGAATATTTTATAAGTCTGAATGAGCTGTTATCTTTTACAAAAGATTCTACGATTTCATTGCTTCGGTCGGTTGATCCGTCGGATACCACCAAAACCTCGTAATTTTCTTTCTTGAAATCTCTGTCAAGTGTTTCCTTCAAGGTTTCAAGAGATTTTTCTATTACTTTTTCTTCGTTGTACATCGGAATAATTACCGAAATCATAAATAATATAAAACCTTTGCTTTCTTAAATAGTTTACTGTCTTATTTCTATAAGTCTTGCCTGAATGCAATAACGTTCGGAGGCAAAATGTTCGTTGGTACAAGTTGAGAGTGTAAGCAGTCTGTCGTTTTCGGTAAATTCCAAAGTTTCATCTTTATGCACCGATTTTGAAGCCATGGAATTTGCGAATTCGACAAAATCGTCTCCGCTTGCAAAATATGTTCTGATATATCCACTCGTTGCTTTGACTTTTGCAACATTGAATATTCTGTATATATAAATACCGCTTGTCGTATAGATATAAATATCGGGGTGTTCTTCGAGATATGATTTTTTGAAGTAATTGCTGAGAATGCTGAACATGGTTCCCGAACTGAGATTCAGGTTATGGCCGTAAATCACGGTATTATAGTTATCCGGCAGATTTTTACTGTTTCTGTAATCGGCGAAGATAGTACCGGCAAGAAGATAATCGCCGTTAAAACTATGATTAAGGTAGTAATCGTTATTATCGGTTTTTACAACAGGATAATCGATTACGGTATCCGGAATCGATATCCATGCAATCAAATCGCTGTTTTGACGGTAGAGAGCTCCGAGTTTTGCCTTAATCCGCGTCATTTCATCCGAATCGGCGGGAACGGGTGTTATCGTTGTTTGGGAATTATCATTTGTACTGTCGGCGCTGTAAATCTTATTTTCGCCGAGAGAAGAATAATCCTTTTGGGAATATGCAAGATCGCCGCCCGAATTAAGCGAATATGCGTCATCATTGCCCCAAATCTGCGCAAGCTTATCGTAATAATTTTGCGCTTCGGCATAATCGAGCAGATTCTGTACTATTGTATAAATACAGAAAACGAAAACCGACAGACAGACAATCATTATTACAATTCTTACAACATCGGATAACTTTTGCCGTCCGTTCTTTTTCGGAATGTTTGAAAGAGGGACAATATTATCACGGGTAATTTTCGTTATACTGTCAGCAAAATTATTTTCGGAAGTTTTAATTTCCTCGGTCATAACATCCCTCCTTATCACTGAATTTACGGTCGGTTTGCTTTTTTCACACCGCTTAAATTATAAATTATCGCAGGTCATTTTTCAAGAGTACCGGACAATATGTTTCAAAAAAGTCACACGAGGTTAATTATTCGGGCTCTCGTTTTGAAGCTTCCAATATTTTTTTGAGATATTGCCCCGTGTACGATTTCTCACACATTGCAACTTCTTCCGGCGTACCCGTTGCAATTACAGAGCCGCCTCCGTCTCCACCTTCGGGTCCGAGGTCGATTATATAATCGGCGGTCTTTATCATATCGAGATTATGTTCGATAACGATAACGCTGTTACCCGCATCGGCAAGACGGTCAAGAACGTTTATAAGGTTGCGAACATCGGCCGTATGAAGTCCTGTTGTCGGTTCATCAAGGATATACATGGTTTTGCCTGTGCTTCTCCTCGAAAGCTCGGTCGCAAGTTTTACTCTCTGAGCTTCACCGCCCGAAAGAGTTGTAGACGATTGTCCTATTTTTATGTAGCCGAGACCGACATCATAAAGCGTTTTCAGGCGGCGGTAGAGTTTGGGCAGCGACTCGAAGAAATGCATTCCTTCTTCGACTGTCATATCGAGAACTTCAAATATCGATTTTCCCTTATATCTGACGCTCAATGTATCCTGATTGTACCTTTTTCCTTTGCACACATCGCAGGTCACATACACATCCGGCAGAAAGTTCATTTCAATACATTTCACGCCGTCGCCCTGACAAGCCTCGCATCTCCCGCCTTTGGTATTGAATGAAAAGCGGCCGCTTGAGTAACCTTTTGCCTTAGCATCGGGTGTCTGGGCAAAAAGGTCGCGAATATCATTAAACAGTCCGGTATATGTTGCCGGGTTAGAACGCGGTGTTCTTCCGATAGGAGACTGGTCGATTGATATTACCTTATCAAGCTGACGCACTCCCTCGATTCTGTCGTGTGCACCGGGTGTCGCATATGCACCGTTAAGATCTCTTTCAAGCGTATTTAAGAGAATGCTGTCAACAAGAGATGATTTTCCGCTTCCCGAAACCCCTGTAACGCAGACTATCTTTCCGAGAGGTATATCGACATCAATGTTTTTGAGGTTATGTTCGCGCGCTCCCACAATTTTCAAATACATTCCGTTGCCTGCTCTTCTTTTTTCGGGTACAGGTATTCTCATTCTGCCCGAAAGATAAGCGCCGGTCAGTGAATTTTTATTTTCCTTTATCTGTTCGGGTGTTCCGACCGCAACAACAGAGCCGCCGTGTATTCCCGCACCCGGGCCTATATCAACGATATAATCGGAATTCTCCATGGTTTCTTCGTCATGTTCAACCACTATAACCGTATTTCCGACATCGCGAAGGCTCTTTAATGTATTTATAAGTTTGGAATTATCTCTTTGATGAAGTCCTATCGAAGGCTCATCGAGAATATATATAACTCCCATAAGCGAGGAGCCTATTTGCGTGGCGAGGCGTATACGCTGCGCTTCACCTCCCGAAAGAGTTCCCGTTTTTCTTGACAATGTGAGGTAATCAAGTCCCACCGAACACAAAAATCCGAGGCGCGCCTTGATTTCTTTGATTATTTCTTTCGCAATCAGTGCCTCTTCATGTCCAAACGAAAGGGCGTTTACAAAATCAAGTTCATTTGAAATCGACATTGAGCAGAATTCATGTATGTTTTTTCCGCCGACAGTCACCGACAGCATCTCGGGATTAAGCCTTGCTCCGTGACACTTCGGGCAAACTATATCCTCCACAAATTCTTCGTAATAGTCGCCGCCCCACTGCTTCATGCGGGTTTGAATCATACCGATAATTCCGTCGAAAGTTATGGTCTGATTCGACACGCGATTATCAAAGTAGCGGTTTACGGTATATGTATTTTCGGTATCACCGTAAAGAAGAACATGATATGCTTCATCGGAATATTTATATATAGGAGTATCAAGTGTGAACCCGTGTTTCTTACCGACAGCTTCAAAAAGCGGGCCGTTCCATGTTCCGTCATCAAGAGTCTTGAAACCGTTTACCTGCACTGCTCCCTGCCTGAGCGAAAGATTCTTATTCGGTATCATTTTGTCGGGCGAAAGTCTCGGTTTATCCCCGAGTCCTGCGCATTCGGGGCATGCGCCGAGAGGATTATTGAATGAGAACATACGCGGTTCCATCTCGGCAAATGCTATCTTATGTTCTTCGCAGGCATAGTTCAGCGAAAAATGGAGTTCTTCTTCGGATTCTCCGACTATTATGACGGTAAGAAGTCCGTCGCTTTGACGGAATGCGGTTTCAACCGAATCGGCAAGTCTTGAACGTATGTCCCCGCGCATAACAAGTCTGTCAACCACAATTTCAATCGAATGTTTTACATTCTTGTCAAGTGTGATATTTTCAGACAAATCATACAGAGAGCCGTCAACACGCACTCTCGCAAAACCCGATTTTCGCGCATCTTCAAAGACCTTCTGATGCATACCTTTCTTGTCGCGGACAATCGGTGAAAGAAGAATAAACCGACATCCCTCGGGGAGAGCCATAATTTTATCTATAACCTGATCGACGGTTGTTCTGCGTATTTCCTTTCCGCAAATCGGGCAGTGCGGAACGCCGACTCGTGCGTAAAGCAGTCGAAGATAATCGTATATCTCGGTTACCGTTCCGACGGTCGATCTCGGATTCTTGGATGTGGTTTTTTGGTCTATCGAAATGCAGGGAGAAAGTCCCTCGATAAAATCGACATCCGGCTTGTCCATTTGACCGATAAACATACGGGCATACGAAGAAAGCGACTCGACAAATCTCCTATGCCCTTCCGCATAAATGGTATCAAAAGCGAGCGATGATTTGCCCGATCCAGAAAGTCCGGTAAAAACGATCAGTTTATCGCGGGGAATTTCAAGTGATATATTTTTAAGGTTATTTACTCTTGCACCTTTAATTATAATTGATTTATTCACAAAATACTTCTTTCCGATTTTTTACAAATTCATCAGTTTATGTGCAATCTCTATTGTATTCGGATCGCCCGAACTCGTTTCAAATTTAATATTTCCCTTTTCGGCTCGAGACGACAGCATACCGCATTCGCATAGTCTATGCCGCGTTTCGGCGGCTATTCCGTGATTTCCGTCAAACAAATTAACATTGTCTCCGACAATTTTCGAAATCGAGACCGATAAAAAAGGATAGTGTGTACAGCCGAGAACAATCGAATCGATTTTACCGATATAATCGTCAAGAAGCTTATGCAGTGCATCATCGACTTCTGCTCCGCTGACCTTACCCTTTTCCACAAGTTCGACAAGTCCGCTGCACGGCAGACTGATTATTTCGGCTTCATTTTCAAACGATTCGGTAAGCATTCGGTATTTTTCGGAATTTATTGTCACATAAGTTGCCATTACGAGAATTTTTGAATTTTTCTTATATCTTACGGCCGGTTTTATTGCGGGCTCGGCTCCTATAATCGGAATCTCGGGATATTTCTTTCTCAAATACGCGGCTGCGGCGCCTGTTGCCGTATTGCACCCTATTACCACGGCTTTAACATTCTGCGAAAGAAGATTCAGCAAAACATTTTCCGAAAGGCGTCTGACTTCATCGGCGGTTTTCTGACCGTACGGAGCGTTTTTGTCATCACCGAAATATATATAATTTTCATACGGAAGTTCGGACACAAGTGCTTTAAGCGTACTTATTCCGCCCATTCCCGAATCCATAACTCCCACCGGACACTCGGAGTTGAAATTATATATCATATCTGATTCCTTTCATTAAAAGCAGACCTTCGAAATATATCAATGTCTGTTTTGCTCGGATTCGATTTGTCTTATGCGGTCGCGAAGCTCGGCGGCTCTTTCGAAATCAAGCTGCTCGGCGGCTTTTCGCATTAAACTTTCGAGTTCGGGTACTGACTGAGATGTTATAGCAGCCGATGCTGTCAAAGCGCGCTTCTTTCTGCCCGATTTATCCGATTCTTTTTCTTTCTTACCGAGATCAATAAGTTCATGAACGGGTTTGACAATACTTTTCGGCTCAATCCCGTGTTCCTTATTATAGGCATCCTGAATTTTACGGCGACGGTTTGTTTCATCGATTGCGGCACGCATTGAATCGGTGATGCTCTCGGCGTACATA
>CAZHPU010000017.1:0-18783 GCA_964534435.1 uncultured Lachnospiraceae bacterium
GGACAGCTCGATTATTATATCACCCCTCCACCACTTTGTCAATACCTTTTGGAAATTTTTTTGAGATTTTTTTGAGATTTTTTCAACAAATTTTGATTTTTGAAAACAGACAAAATTTAACTGCCCGCAATCCGAACGGTTTGCGGGCAGTTGGGTTCAAGACATATACCGATTACTCGGCCTTATCGGTCTTTTCGACTTTTTCGGTCTTCTCGGCTTTATCCTTTTTCTTTTTGTCTTTCTTTGCTTTCTTCTTATCATCGGCAGAAGTAAGCTCAATTCCGGCAAGCTTTATAAGAGCCATTTCGGCGCCGTCTCCGCGGCGGGGTCCGAGCTTATATATTGCAGTATATCCGCCGTTTTTATCAGCATATGCGGGAGCAATCTGATCAAACAGCTTCTTAACTACATCTTCCTTTGTGATAAATGCAAGTGCAGCACGACGGGAAGCCAATGTATTTGCCTTTCCGAGGGTTATCATTTTTTCGGCAAGTGCGCGCACTTCCTTTGCTCTTGTAACGGTTGTTTCGATCTTGCCGTTCTCAAGCAGATAGGTTACCATTCCGCGAAGCATAAGATTTCTATGTGCGGTAGGTCTGCCGAGCTTTCTGGTACCTGGCATTTTAGGTTACCTCCTTATACTTAATCGTCTGTCCTCTCACTCATCCTCATGTTTGAGGTCGAGTCCGAGAGAGTGAAGTTTTGCAATCACTTCTTCAAGTGACTTCTTGCCGAGGTTTCTGACTTTAATCATATCTTCCTCGGTTTTGTTGATAAGATCCTCAACCGTATTGATGCCTGCGCGCTTCAGACAGTTGAAACTGCGCACAGACATGTCAAGTTCTTCAATGGTCATCCCCAAAACCTGAGCCTGTTCGGTCTCTTTGCTTTCAACCATTATCTGTGTTCCCTTTGTACCTTCCGAGAGGTCGGCAAAAAGGGTGAGATGCTCGCTGAGGAATTTGGCTCCGAGCGAAAGTGCTTCCTTGGCCGAGATTACGCCGTTTGTCTTTACGTTCATTGTAAGCTTATCGAAGTCTGTAA
The DNA here is from genome assembly GCA_964534435.1 of uncultured Lachnospiraceae bacterium. GTDB lineage: Bacteria > Bacillota > Clostridia > Oscillospirales > CAG-272 > CAKSQF01. The sequence goes on from CAZHPU010000017.1 coordinate 1,045, forward strand.
TCGATCCCACACGGGTCTTTTCAACCGTATAGCTTACATTATACACAGGGGTGTAAATCGAATCGGTGAATATCGTTCCGAGAGCCGGCGCAGAAGACTGTTTGGTCTTATCTGTTGCGACAAAGGCGTGCGAACGGTCGTTCGCTGCCTCAAGTGCGAGCTGTTTGTTTCTCTCCTGAGACACATATCCTCTGCCGTGATCAAAGGTAAGTTCCATATAGAATCTTGCGCCCTCGCTGAGTGTTGCAATATGATGTTCGGGATTCAGAATTTCGATATCCGAATCCTGTTTTATATCACCCGCAGTAACATTGCAAGGTCCTGTCATATCAACAAATACGGTTTTCGGTCCGTCCGCGTGAAGTTTTGCCACTATTCCCTTTACATTAAGGACAATTTCGGTTACATCTTCCTTAACGCCGGAAACTGTGGATATTTCATGCAGTACGCCGTCAATCTTAATACTTACAACAGCAACGCCGGGGAGCGAGCTCAAGAGAACTCTTCTGAGTGAGTTGCCGAGAGTCGTGCCGTAGCCGCGTTCAAGCGGCTCAATAACGAAGCAGCCTTCTTTGCCGTCATCACTGAGCTGATCTGTTGTAATTTTGGGCTTTTCTATCATTTCTATCACTAATTTACCCTCCTTTTATTGGTTATGCTTTTGTTTTGGCGGTTTATCCTTAAACCGGAGCATTGCGGAGGTCTGTATTACTTAGAATACAATTCGACGATGAGCTGCTCGTTGAAGTCGAAATCGATATCTTCTCTCTTGGGAAGTGCGATTACTTTTGCGGTAGCATTTGCTTTATCAACTTCAAGCCATGCAGGAGCTTTAGTGCCTTCGAGGTCTTCAATAAGCTGCTTTACTCTTGCCGAAGATTTGCTCTCTTCTCTGACGGAAATAACATCGCCGACTTTCAGAATGATAGACGGGATATTCGCTTTTTTGCCGTTGAGTCTGATATGGCCGTGCAGAACGAGCTGACGAGCTTCGTTTCTGCTGGGAGCCAGGCCCATTCTGTAAACAGCGTTATCAAAACGTGTTTCAAGAATGCGGAGCAGGTTCTCACCGGTAACGCCTTCCATCTTATCTGCCATTTCGAAGTACTTGGAGAACTGCTTCTCAAGCACACCGTAGTATCTTCTTGCGGTCTGCTTCTCACGAAGCTGCATTCCGTATTCCTTCAGTTTCTTTGTAGCTGCGCCGTGCTGACCGGGTGCGGTAGGACGGCGATCAAGTGCGCATTTGCCGGATGTGCATCTGTCACCCTTGAGGAAAAGCTTTCTGCCCTCGCGGCGGCAAAGCTTACATGAGGGTCCGATATATCTTGCCATTTCTCTTTCTCCTCCTTCTTGTAATCAAACGCGTCTTCTCTTAGGCGGTCTGCATCCGTTGTGCGGAATAGGAGTTACATCTCTGATAAGTGTAACCTCAAGACCTGCTGTCTGAAGTGCGCGGATTGCGGATTCTCTTCCGGATCCGGGTCCCTTAACATAAACCTCAACGGTTTTCATGCCGTGCTCAACTGCGATTTTTGCCGCAGTTTCAGCTGCCGACTGTGCTGCAAAGGGAGTAGACTTTCTGGAGCCTCTGAATCCCAGCTCGCCTGCCGATGCCCAAGAAACAGCATTTCCGTTCATATCGGTTATTGTAATGATGGTATTGTTGTATGTAGAGCGAATATGAGCTGCACCTTTTTCAATGTTCTTACGCTCTTTACGCTTTTTAACAACTTTTTTAGCTGCATTATTTGCTGCCATCTGCTGTCTTCACTCCTTACTTCTTCTTATTCGCAATTGTCTTTGCGGGTCCCTTGCGTGTTCTCGCATTTGTCTTTGTTCTTTGTCCTCTTACAGGCAAACCTTTTCTGTGTCTTATGCCTCTGTAGCAGTTAATCTCAACCATTCTCTTGATGTCAAGTCCGACATCGCGGCGAAGGTCACCTTCTACTTTATAGTTTTCTTCGATTTCATCACGAAGTTTTGCTATATCGGCATCAGTCAGATCTTTTGCGCGTGTATCCGGATCGATTCCTGTTGCTGCGAGTATATCGTTTGCGCTTTTTCTTCCGATACCGTAAATATAGGTAAGAGCGATTTCAACTCGCTTATTGTTCGGAATATCTACGCCTGCTATACGTGCCATTTAGTTTTCACCTCTTCTTTCAATTAGCCCTGTCTCTGCTTATGCTTGGGGTTTTCGCATATTACCATTACGATTCCCTTGCGCTTAATGATTTTGCATTTATCGCAAATTTTCTTTACGGACGGTTTAACCCTCATTATACACCATTCCTTTCTTATTTAGAACGCCATGTTATACGACCTTTTGTAGGATCGTAAATCGAAACCTCTACGGTTACCTTATCGCCGGGCAATACCCAAATATAGTTCATTCGAAGCTTTCCCGAAAGGTGCGCAACGATTATATGATCGTTCGGCAGTTTAACCTTAAAGGTCGCATTCGGCATAGCCTCTACCACTACGCCCTCAAACTCAATAACATCATCCTTAGCCAGATGAATCCCTCCTAACTTTCCATACAGATATTATTAATCATATTTTGTAAGAACAAGCACACCGTCGGGTGTAATTGCTATCGTGTTCTCATAATGTGCGGACAGTTTTCCGTCCGCGGTAAGAACCGTCCAGCCGTCATTACCTTCGATTATCGCGGCGGTTCCCTCATTTACCATGGGTTCAACGGCGATAACCATTCCGGGAATAAAACGCTGTCCCCTGCCCGGTGTTCCATAATTCGGCACATCGGGTGATTCATGAAGTTCATGACCGACGCCGTGACCGACATACTGTCTTACCACCGAGTAACCGTTACTTTCGGCATGTGCCTGAACGGCGGCGCCCAAGTCGCCGAGACGTTTGCCCTCTTTTATTTGTCCGATGCCCTTCCAGAAGCTCTCCTCGGTTACTCTGATCAGCCTTGCAGCCGCCTCGCTGATATTGCCTACCGGGTATGTTCTCGCGGCATCGCCGTGGAAGCCGTCTATATAAGCTCCGACATCCACCTTCACGATATCTCCTTCTTTCAGAACGACGTTCGGAGAAGGAATACCGTGAATTATCTGGTTGTTTACACTTATACAGGCGCTTCCCGGAAATCCGGCATATCCGAGAAATGACGGTTTTGCGCCGCATTTCTCTATATAATGTCTGATAAGGTCATCAAGATGTTTTGTAGTTATGCCGGGGCGAATCGCATCTCTTGCCACAAGAAGGGCCTCGCCTGTGATTCTGCCGGCTTTTTTCATTGATTCTATCTGTTTTTCGTTTTTGAGCGATATCATTCTACTTTACCTTATTGTTTGCGTGATTATTTCACGCTCTCAATTGCGGCAGCAGTAAGTTTTGTCGTATCTGCGACTTCTTCCTGACCGACAACAATTTTGAGTTTGCCTTTTGACTTATAAAAGTCTTTAAGGGGTTCGGTAAGCTCATGATAGGTTTTAAGCCTGTTTTTGACGACTTCGGGATCATCATCCTTACGAATTGAAAGGAGATTTCCGTCGTTATCGCATGTCTTGCCGTCTTTTGATGGCTTATATTTAGTATGATAGCTTGCTCCGCACTTATCGCAGACCCGTCTTCCGCACATTCTTTCGACTATTGCTTCATCGGGTACTTCGAGTGAGATAACGACATCCATCTCAACGCCCATGGCGTCAAGAGCTTTCGCCTGTGCGACTGTGCGGGGAAATCCATCGAGAAGGAATCCGTTTTTGCAGTCATCTTCAGCCAAACGCTCTTTGATGATTCCTATAACGACTTCATCCGGTACAAGCGCGCCCGCCTCGATATAAGACTTGGCCGCTTTGCCCATCTCGGTTTCGTTTTTCAATGCTTCTCTGATGATTGCACCGGTCGAGATTGCGGGTATACCGTAGTTTTTTGCCGCAAGTTCGGCCTGTGTGCCTTTACCGGCGCCGGGAGCGCCCAAAAACATTATTTTCATAACATAATCTCCTTTACGGGGTAAATTACTGCAGGAAGCCTTTATAGTGGCGCATAGACATCTGAGCTTCGATATCGCGGTAGGTCTCGAGTGCAACTCCGATTACGATGAGCAGAGAGTTTCCGCTGAACGCGAGTCCGGAAACAGACGAGAGGTTCCAGCTTGAAGGAAGCACAGTTGCAACCGCATTGATTATAAGCGGAAGTCCCGCTACAATAATGAGGAAGAGCGAGCCGATAAGAGTGATTCTGTTAAGAATCTTCTTGATGTAGTCGGCTGTAGGTGCGCCCGGACGGATACCGAGTATGGTACCGCCGTTTCTCTTAAGATTATTGGATACTTCAACGGGATCGAAAGAAATCAGTGTGTAGAAATATCCGAATGCAATGATCAGTACAAGATACAGAACGATATAGAGAGGAGATGTTGCCTCAAAAATCTTGAGGAATGTTCCCCAGAAACCGCTGTCGCTTGTTGTATGACCGAGCAGTGTTCCGATTGTTGCGGGGAGAGAAACGATCGACGAAGCGAAGATGACGGGCATGACGCCGTTCATATTGAGCTTCAGAGGAAGGTTTGTATTCTGACCGCCGTACATTTTTCTTCCGACGACTCTCTTAGAGTACTGTACGGGAATTCTGCGCTCACTGTTAGTGATAAAGATAATGAAGACGATAATCGCGAGAATACCGATTACGCCGACAACGGCGATAGCGGTTCCCCATCCCCACTGGGTGAAAAGATCCCAAATATAAGGAAGTCTTCTCGGAAATCCCGCAAGGATGTTTGCGAAAAGTATCATCGAGATACCGTTTCCGATACCTTTTTCATTGATTTTCTCACCGAGCCACATTACGATAGCAGCGCCGCCGCAGAAGCAGGCTATAATTACGAACGCCTCAAATACTCCGTCGGAGTAAAGAAGTGACGAGCCCGACAATGTAGCATTGCTCAGGATGTTGTAATATGCCCATGCTGTGATGAGAGCGAGAACAACAGTTGTGATACGTGTAATCTGTGTCAGCTTTTTCTGTCCGTCTTCTTCCTTTGACCATTCCTGCCATCTCGGAATCGCAACTGTAAGAAGCTGAATTACGATAGATGCGGTGATATACGGGTTAATCGAAAGAGCAAACAGGTTGGCCTGTTCAAGTGAACCGCCCGACAGCTGGTTGAGATAAGCAAAAATCGTGTTGCCGTAAGTCTGCTGGAACCATGTTGCGATTTCCGACTTAACATACGGAACCGGAATTGCCGATCCTACCTGATAGATAAGCAGTATAAAGAGAGTAAAAAGAATCTTATTTCTGATATCGGTTGCGTTCCAGATATCTCTTATTTTTCCGATTGCACTCTTCACTTAGACCACCTCAACAGTTCCGCCGGCAGCTTCAATCTTCTCTTTTGCACTTGCTGAGAAGATATTAGCCTTTACGGTTAATTTCTTGGTGATTTCGCCGCGGCCGAGAACTTTGAGTCCGTCATTTTCTTTTCTGACAATTCCTTTTTCAAGAAGAGTTGCCATATCAACGACTGCGCCGTCTTCAAAAGTGTTAAGTGTCTCGACATTGATAATGCTGTAAACGTTTGCAAATCTTGCATTGCAGAAGCCTCTCTTAGGAAGTCTTCTGTAAAGCGGAATCTGACCGCCCTCAAAGCCGGGGCGAACTCCGCCGCCTGAACGGGCATTCTGCCCTTTATGGCCTTTACCGGCAGTTTTTCCGTTGCCTGATCCAACGCCTCTGCCCTTGCGGAAAGACTTTGTTACAGAGCCTTGCGCCGGTGAAAGTTCATGGAGCTTCATAATAATTCCTCCTTATTGATATTTTTTAGCAGCCTTCGCAGTGGCTTAGTCTGCCGCCTCAACAGATACGAGGTGGGAAATCACTTTAATCTGTCCGCGTGTTGCGGGTGTATCGGCAAGTGTCTTGCTGTCGCCGATTTTGCGGAGTCCGAGCGCAGCTGCGGTTTTCTTCTGTGCGGGTAATGACCCGATAAGGCTTTTTACAAGTGTGATTTTAACCATTGTCTTGTATCCCCCTTATTTAGAAATCTCTTCAACAGAGAGTCCGCGCATTGCCGCAACTTCTTCTGCGGTGCGGAGCTGTTCAAGTGCCGCAAATGTTGCCTTTACGACATTGGTTGCATTCGAAGAACGAAGGCACTTCGCACGGATGTTCTTAATACCCGCCATCTCGAAAATGGCACGCATTGTACCGCCGGCGATAATTCCTGTTCCTTCGGGTGCCGGTCTGAGCATAACCTTGCCTGCTCCGTATTCGGCAGTAACCTCATGAGGAATTGTATCACCCTTAAGAGATATTTTGACCATATTTTTCTTTGCATCCTCGATGCCTTTACGGATTGCTTCCGGAACTTCGGAAGCCTTTCCGAGACCGTATCCGACATTTCCCTTGCCGTCGCCGACAACCATGATTGTTGCGAAGGATGCGATTCGACCGCCCTTAACCGTCTTGGAAACACGTTTTGTCTTTACGAGTTTCTGCTGAAGGTCAAGCGTCTCTGCCTCTATATTCTTTGCCATTTTTCTCCTCCTGTTTATCAGAACTTAAGTCCGCCGGCGCGTGCGCCTTCGGCAAGTTCAAGTACTCTTCCGTGGTAAAGATAGCCGCCGCGGTCGAAAACGACAACCGAAATGCCCTTTTCAACAGCGCGCTGCGCGAGCAGTTCGCCGACCTTCTTGGCTGCTTCTTTATTATCGCCGTTTTCGAAATCCTTCTCATAGGAGGAGGCTGCCACGAGTGTAACACCGTTTGTATCATCTATAATCTGGGCAGAGATATTGGCATTTGAGCGATATACGCAAAGGCGGGGACGCTCGGGTGTGCCTGTAATCTTTGCTCTGACTCTAGCGTGTCTCTTTTTACGCTGAATGTTGGAGTCTTTTCTTGATACCATCTTACTGTACTCCTTTCATTACTTTCCGGACTTACCGGTCTTGCCCGCCTTACGACGGATGTGCTCATCGGCATACTTGATACCTTTGCCCTTGTAGGGTTCCGGCGGTCTCTTCTTTCTGACGATAGCAGCTACTTCGCCGACCTTCTGCTTATCTATTCCGTGTACGATGATTGTGGAAGAATCGGGAACTTCGAATGTGATTCCGTCTGCTTCCTCAATGCTGATACCGTGCGAATAGCCGAGTGACAGCTGAAGTGTTTTGCCGTTCTTCGCGGCTCTGTATCCGACGCCGTTGATTTCAAGACGCTTTGCAAAGCCTTCGGTAACTCCGACGATCATATTATGAATGAGCGTACGGGTCAGACCGTGAAGCGATTTATTGAACTTTTCATCATCGGGACGTTTTACAATGATCTCGTTTCCTTCCATCTCAATGGTCATATTGGGGTGGAATTTTTCGGTTATTGTTCCCTTAGGTCCTTTTACGGTAACGGTATTTTCGGCACCGAATGTAACATCAACGCCGGCGGGAACCAGTACAGGTTTTCTACCAATTCTTGACATCTCTATACTCTCCCTTCAATTACCAAACGAACGCAAGGATTTCGCCGCCGACCTTCTCTTCACGAGCCTTCTTGTCGGTCATGACACCCTTGGATGTTGATACGATTGCTATGCCGAGTCCGTTCATAACTTTCGGCATATCCTCGCAGCCGGCGTAGATACGCAGACCGGGTTTGGATACGCGGCGAAGTCCCTGAATGACCTTCTGCTTGCCGATATACTTGAGTGTGATGCGGATAACACCCTGCTTGCCGTCTTCGATTACCTGATAGCCTTTAATATAGCCCTCGGCGAGAAGAATGTCGGCAATAGACTTCTTCATATTGGATGCAGGGATATCAACGCTTTCGTGTTTTGCGTTGTTTGCGTTGCGGATTCTTGTGAGCATATCCGCAATTACATCAGAAATTTGCATATTTTAATCCTCCTTATGCAAGTTGTTTTTCTTGCTGCCCTTTTAAGGCTGCACATCGGCGGTTGAAGCCTTGGCTTCCCTTCCGATTAGTTGGAGCTGAAACTGAAATTATACTGTATATTCCGTATCCGGCAATATTACCAAGATGCTTTTCTTACGCCCGGGATTTCGCCCTTATATGCGAGTTCGCGGAAGCAGATACGGCAGATACCGTACTTTCGCATATATGCGTGAGGACGTCCGCAGATTTTGCATCTGTTATATTCACGGGTAGAGAACTTCTGGGGTCTTTGCTGTTTGTTTATCATTGACTTCTTAGCCATCTTTTGTTACCCTCCAGTAAATATTATCTTGCGAACGGTGCGCCCATCAGTGTGAGAAGCTCTTTCGCTTCCTCATCGGTGGTGGCAGTTGTCACAAAAGCGATGTCCATACCGCGGATTTTATCGATCTTATCGTATTCGATTTCCGGGAATATGAGCTGTTCCTTCAGGCCGAGGCTGTAATTTCCTCTGCCGTCGAAGCCGTTGGGGTTGATACCCTTAAAGTCGCGGACACGGGGAAGAGCCAGGTTGAAAAGACGGTCAATGAATTCGTACATGATCTCGCCGCGAAGTGTAACCTTTACGCCGATCTTCATGCCTTCACGGATTTTGAAGTTTGCAACCGATTTATGAGCAACGGTAGGAACCGCCTTCTGACCTGTGATTGCGGTCAGCTCGGAAATAACGGTTTCGATGACCTTGGAGTTATCCTTTGCATCGCCGCATCCTACGTTTACGACAACCTTATCAAACTTCGGAATCTGCATTACGCTCTTATAGTTGAACTTTTTCATAAGAGCAGGAGCAACTTCTTTTTTATAATATTCTCTGAGTTCTGACATTTCTTTGCTCCTCCTTCTTAATCAAACTTATGTCCGCACTTTGTGCAAACACGAACTTTTTTACCGTCGATTTCTTTAATTGTCGAACGGCGTCCTGCCTTGCAGTCGGGGCAGTAAAGCTGCACCTTGCATGCGTAGATAGGAGCGTCAACTTTAAGAATCGCACTTGTATCACCCTGTTTTCTTGCCTTGAAGTGCTTTGTAACACGGTGGATACCTTCAACAATTACTTTTCCCTCTTCGGGAGATACTTCGAGAACCTTACCTGTTTTAACAACACCGGGTTTTTCATACTTGTCCTCGTACTTACCGGACAGAACTATGACGGTATCGCCTTTTTTAATATGCATCTTTGCCATCGTCATTTCCTCCTTAAAGCACTTCGGGAGCAAGTGAAAGAATCTTCAGATAGTCCTTATCACGAAGTTCTCTTGCCACCGGCCCAAAAATACGGGTACCAACCGGTGTCTTATCCGGTTTGATAATTACCGCTGCGTTCTCGTCGAACTTAATGTACGAACCGTCGGCGCGCTTTACGCCGTGAACGGATCTTACAACAACTGCTTTTACAACTTCGCCTTTCTTGACGGTTCCGCCCGGAGTAGCCTTTTTTACACAGGCCACTACGACATCTCCGATATTTGCATATCTTCTGCCCGAGCCGCCGAGGACGCGAATACACATGATCTCTTTGGCACCGGTGTTATCGGCAACCTTCATACGAGTTTGCTGTTGTATCACGATTATTTCCTCCTGTTTTCAACACAATCTTTGTTGTATTTACTTGATTATTTAACCTTTTCGAGTATTTCAACAAGACGCCATCTCTTAAGTTTCGAAAGAGGTCTGGTCTCCATTACGAGTACCTTATCTCCGATTTCGCACTCGTTATTTTCATCCTGTGCGTAAATCTTAAGAGTTCTCTTGATGATTTTTCCGTATTTGGGATGCTTTACGTTGTCCTCGATTGCGACGACAATCGTTTTATCCATTTTATTGCTTACAACCTTGCCGATACGGGTTTTGCGGAGGTTGCGCTCGATTGTTTCTGCCATGATCGAATCTCCTTCCCTTACTTATGCTTTCTTCTCATGAAGAATGGTCATAACGCGGGCGATATCCTTCTTGACTTCCGTCATTTTATGAGGATTATCAAGCTGATTTACCGCGTGCTGGAAGCGCAGATTGAACAGTTCTTCTTTCAGTTCGGAAAGCTTTTTTTCAAGCTCTTCGACAGTCATTTCTCTGATTTCGCCGGTTTTCACTGCTTATGCCTCCTCGGTTGTTTCTTTTGCAACGAACTTGCACTTTATCGGCAGCTTATGGGCTGCAAGACGCATTGCTTCCTTCGCTGTTTCGGGTGTTACGCCGTCCATCTCGAACATTACTCTGCCCGGCTTAACGACTGCTACCCAGTATTCGGGTGAACCTTTACCGGAACCCATTCGGGTTTCAGCCGGCTTTTCGGTAACCGGCTTATCCGGGAATATCTTAATCCATACCTTACCGCCACGCTTTGTGTAACGTGTCATGGCTATACGGGCTGCCTCAATCTGGTTGCTCGTAATCCATGCGGGCTCGGTTGCAACAAGTCCGAACGTGCCGTTAGTGATTGTGTTGCCGCGGGATGCTTTTCCTTTGAGTCTGCCGCGCTGAACACGTCTGTACTTGACTCTCTTCGGCATTAACATTACTTGTTACCCCCTTCTCTAGGCGTTCTGTTTGCGCCGCCGGCATATGTGCGGTTTCCGCCGTTCTGTCCGCCCTGACGGAAATTGCCGCCCTGGCTTCCCTGACGGAAGTTATTACCGTTCTGACGGTAATTGCCGCCCTGTCTGCGGTCGCCCTGTCTGCGGTCACCCTGTCTGCGATCGCCGCGGCGGTCGTTTCTTGCGGGAACCTGCTCAACAGTAGGCATTACGGTGAACTTCTTCTTTACATCCGGAAGAACTTCGCCCTTGAAAATCCAAACCTTTACACCGACTTTACCGTAAGTGGTGTTTGCTTCCCAGAAACCGTATTCGATATCGGCTCTGAGTGTCTGAAGCGGAATAGTACCTTCATGGTACTGCTCTGTTCTTGCGATATCGGCGCCTGCAAGACGTCCCGAAAGCATAACCTTGATACCCTTTGCGCCGAGACGCATTGTTCTGCCGATGCAGAACTTCATTGCGCGGCGATAGGATACACGGCGTTCAAGCTGTCCGGCAATATTCTCGGCAACAAGCTGTGCGTTGAGATCGGGCTGCTTGATTTCGATTACGTTTACAACTGCGGGCTTTCCGACCATTTTTTCAATCTGAGCCTTGAGCTTTTCTATTGACTCGCCGCCGCGTCCGATTACCAGACCGGGTTTTGCGCAATGGATAAAGACTCTGACTTTTTCGCTGTCGCGCTCGATTTCGATTTTCGGCACGCCGGCTTCCTGAAGCTGCTTCTTCAGGGCTGTTCTCAGTTTATAATCCGAAACAAGGGTATCTCCGAATGTTTCGTCTTTTTCAAACCATCTGGAATCCCAGTTCTTTATGACTCCGACACGGAGTCCGTGAGGATTAACCTTCTGACCCACTTTTCCTTACCTCCTTCGTGAAAATTCAGTCCTTCGTCTTTACGACGATGGTCATATGGCTGGTTCTTTTGAGAAGGCGATCAAATCCGCCTCTGCCTCTTGCCTGTCCTCTCTTGAGTGTAGGACCCGGGCAGACAAAGCATTCGGATACATAAAGATTGCTCTTGTCAAAATCAGCTATGTTATGTGTTTCGGCATAGTTTACCGCATTTGCGGTTGCGCTTGCGAGCAGTTTGATAAGATACTCGGATGCGCCTCTGCGTGTATTTTTAAGAATTCCCATCGCTTCATCAACCTGCTTGCCTCTGATGAGATCAAGTACGATGCAGACTTTACGGGGAGTTATTCTCGCATATTTCAGATATGCTCTTGCTTCCATAGTTAAGACTTTTGCCTCCCTTCGCTTGTTTTGCGAAATCTAATTATTCGGCTTACTTGCCGTTGTTGGATGTCTTTGAACCCGCGTGACCTTTGAATGTTCTCGTGGGTGCGAACTCACCGAGCTTATGTCCGACCATGTCCTCTACGACATATACCGGAACATGCTTTCTGCCGTCATATACGGCAATTGTGTGTCCAACAAAATCGGGATAAATGGTGGAAGCTCTCGACCATGTTTTGATAACCTTTTTCTCTCCCGCTTCGTTCATAGCAGCAATTCTGGTATAGAGTTTTGCTTCCACAAACGGAGCTTTCTTCAGGCTTCTGCTCATCTATGTGTGCCTCCTTCTTATTTACCTTTTCTGTGTTTAACGATGAACTTCTCGGTGCGTGCCTTCTTGTTACGAGTCTTGTAACCGAGTGCCGGCTTGCCCCAAGGAGTAACAGGTCCGGGACGACCGACAGGAGCTCTGCCTTCGCCGCCGCCGTGCGGGTGATCGACAGGGTTCATGACTGAACCGCGTACCGTCGGTCTGATACCCTTATGACGGGTTTTACCTGCTTTACCTACCGAAATCGTGTCATGCTCGATATTGCCGATCTGACCGATTGTCGCCTTACAGTCAAGGCGGACGAGGCGAACCTCACCGGAAGGAAGTCTTACCTGAGCCATTCCGTTCTCTTTTGCCATGAGCTGTGCGGCAGCTCCTGCCGAACGTACAAGCTGAGCGCCTTTGCCGGGATGGATTTCGATATTGTTGATGAAAATACCTACCGGAATCGATCCGAGCGGAAGTGTATTGCCGGGTTTGATATCGGCTTTTTCGCTGCTGAGAACGACATCTCCGACTGTCAGTCCGGAAGGAGCGACAATATAGGATCTCGTCTTGTCTTCATATTCGACAAGTGCGATATATGCTGTTCTGTTAGGATCGTATTCAACGCCGATAACCGTTGCCGGCATATCGAGTTTCTGACGCTTGAAATCGATTATTCTGTATTTGATTTTATTTCCGCCGCCCTGATGACGAACAGTGATTCTGCCGTAGCTGTTTCTGCCCGAGTGCTTTTTCTTAACGGTAAGCAGATTCTTCTCGGGAGAATGCTTTGTTACTTCATCAAAAGACGGAACAGACATCTGTCTGCGGCCCGGAGTTGTAGGCTTATAAACCTTAACTGCCATTGTCTGTTTCCTCCTTATTACATCATTCCGTCGAAGAATTCAATCGACTTGGAATCGGCGCTCAGAGTAACGACCGCTTTCTTCCATTCTCCGGTATATCCGGAATACTTGCCGACTGTCTTGGGCTTCTTCTTCATAATGACGGTGTTCACGCTCTTAACCTTTACCTTGAACAGCTTCTCAACAGCGTCGGCAATTTCGGGCTTAGTAGCGTCGAAGGCAACACGGAATGTGTATTTCTTTGAAGAGATACCGTCCATGCTTGCTTCAGTGATAATGGGCTTCAGTACAACATCATATGCTGTTTTCATTGTGCGTCAGCCTCCTTGTTGTTAAGAATGATATTTTCGAGAATCTTTACCGCGTCGCTTGTGATTACAAGGCTGTCGCAGTTGAGAATTTCGTAAACGTTAACGTTGGAAGCATTTGCAGTTGCGGTTCCTTCGATGTTGGCAAAAGACTTAACAACCGTCTTATCTGCCGTGGGCAGAACAACGAGTGCTTTCTTTGCTGCACCGACTGCGGCAAGCATTGCCACCATCGTTTTGGTTTTGTATTCGGCAGTTTCGATCTTGTCGACAACGATAATCTCGTTATCCGCATATTTAGCGGAAAGAGCCGATGTCATCGCGATCTTCTTTACCTTTTTGTTCAATGCAATTCTGTAGGATCTGGGCTTGGGTCCGAGTGCCACGCCGCCGTGCGTCCACTGAGGAGCGCGTGTCGAGCCCTGTCTTGCACGACCGGTACCCTTCTGCTTCCAGGGCTTCTTTCCGCCGCCGGAAACCTCGGTACGGGTGAGAGTAGACTGTGTGCCCTGTCTCTGATTCATAAGATATGTTCTGACATAAGAATGAAGGACGGTCTTATTGACTTCCGCACCGAACACGCTTTCGCTGAGTTCGATCTGTCCGACTTCCTTGCCTGCCATATCGACAACCTTCATATTAGGCATCCTTTCTTCCTCCTCACTTAGACTTTACGGTATTGCGAATGAATACGATACCGCCGCGTGCTCCGGGGATAGCACCCTTAACCGCGATTATGTTCTTCTCCGCATCTATCTTGGCAATCTCAAGGTTGAGAACAGTTACCTGCTCGTTTCCGTACTGACCTGCCATGTGTTTGTTCTTATAAATTCTCGAAGGAGTCGAGTTTGCACCCATTGAACCGGGCTGACGGTGAATAGGGCCTGTACCGTGTGTCATTCTCAGGGTTGCGTTGTTCCAGCGCTTAACCGAACCGGTATATCCGCGTCCTTTTGTGATTCCGGTAACGTCGACCTTTTCACCTGCCGAAAACAGATCGGCGGTGACGGTATCGCCTACTTTATATCCGGAGATATCATCAAGACGGAATTCCTTGAGATGCTTCTTTGCGGCAACGCCGGTCTTCTTTGCGAGACCTGCTTCGGGCTTCGAAACTTTCTTTTCCTTCTTTGTGATGAAACCGAGCTGAATTGCTTCATATCCGTCGGTCTCATTGTTCTTTACCTGTGTTACGGCACAGGGACCTGCTTCGATGACGGTAACGGGAATTACGTTTCCCTTATCATCGAAAATTTGGGTCATACCGATTTTTTTACCGATAATGCCTTTTTTCATTTGGATTTTCCTCCTGTTTTAGTTATTGGTTGGCGTTTTATGTCTGCCAACTTGACATAAAACTTTCTGCGCCCGTGTGAAATCAGATCTTAATCTCGATTTCAACGCCTGCGGGAAGTTCCAGCGTCTGAAGCGACTCGATAACCTTCTGTGAAGGCTTTACGATGTCGATCAGTCTCTTGTGGGTTCTCATCTCAAACTGCTCACGGCTGTCCTTATATTTATGGACGGCACGGAGAATTGTAACGATTTCGCGGTCGGTAGGAAGCGGAATAGGACCGGACACCACTGCGCCGTTGCGCTTTGCCGTCTCGACTATCTTTCCCGCAGCCTGATCGATCAGTGTATGATCGTAGCTTTTCAGTTTGATTCTGACTTTTTCGTTTGCAGCCATTGTTTGCTTTCCTCCTCTTAGTGTATACCGGAGGTCCGGAGACGCTACACTATGCCGTGCGTTCCCAGCTTTTCCATCATAAAACCGAACTTTTGCAGTGCAACTCTCTACTGCGGAGTTCGGATAAAGATTTCCAAAACATTGGGAATACGGCCGAATGCCGTCTCTGCCTCGCCCGATTATCGGACATACTCCGGCAAAATTACCTGTCAGACATATATGTTTTGGGTCTGTATGTCTGTTTTTCAGCAACTTTTGCCATCAACGCATCAAGCTTTGACATTTTATCATAAGCGATTGAAAATGTCAATAGTTTTTTTCTTTTTTTCTTTTTTTAGGCTCTTTTTTTTGATATTTTACAAAATGTTCACATTTTGCCGGTCTGTTTTCATTCTTTCGGCTGCCGAAGCCAACGCATCGGAAATATTTATCATATTTCCGATGCGGCGTTATGTCATTCGAATACCGTCATATCCTCGCGGTATATGTTTACCCGAATTATCGAATAAAACGGATATTTATCGCCGGTTTCGGCATTCAGAGCCTTCATAAAATATTCGGGATTGAGATAATTGCCCTGAGATGCCGACAGTATGAGATTAAGTTTATTTCCCGAGGCGTGAAACTCTTTTATCATCGGGCGTATATCGGTATCGACATCCCCTTTTTTTCCGTGCTTTTTCACAATCATCGGACTTGACATCATCTCTTCGATTTCGGAAGAGTCAAAATCATTTTCCGCCGTAATCTCATATTCCGACCAGCAGAGCTCGGTGAATTTTGTTGTGGGGTTATACACTTTTTTTATCCGTATATCGCCGGTAACCGAATTTGAAAGTGCTTCAACGAACTTTTTCTCATCCATCGGTTCGGTTATACCGATATCGAGCAGTTCGCAAAGGCTTTCGCTTCCGACCGATACCGTAAGTGCGAACGCCATCTTGGGACGCGGATTGAATCCTTCCGAATATTTCAGCGGGATTCTTGCCCTGATAAACGCGCTTTTGAGCGTTCTGTTCAAATCAAGATGAGAAATATATTTGATCTTCCCCGTTTTCGAGAAAAGTATTCTTACTGTGCCTTCGGACAGCATGACCGTTCACCTCCAAGACTGTTTGCTCCGCATCCCGAACACTGTTCACGGCAGTTCGGGGTCGTAAGGCCTTTATATGCTCTTTCGGCCTCCCGCTTCAGAAATTCTTTTCTGACGCCGCAGTCTATTATATCCCAGGGGAGCGTTTCATCGAAATCGTATCTGCGGTTTGCATAGAATGCGGGATCTATGCCGCAGTCGGCAAATACCGATATCCACTTATCATAATCGAAAAATTCGCTCCAGCTGTCGAACTTCATGCCGCGTTTATGAGCTTCCAGCAGCGCCTTGCCGAGTCGGCGGTCGCCTCTTGCGAAAACTCCCTCTATACGGCTTACCTTGGCGTCATGCCAGTGATAAGTGACATGTTTGTAATGGGACACTCTCTCATACAGCACATCCTGCTTATGCTTAAATTCGTCTGCGGTACACTGCGGTTCCCACTGGAAGGGAGTCCACGGTTTCGGGATGAAGCAGGCAACCGATATTGTGACCGTGGGCGGTTTATTCCGCTTTGTATTCGGATTTTCATAGTAGGCATCGACAACATGCTTCGCAAGGTCGGCAATGGCTCTGATGTCATCGTCGGTTTCGGTGGGATGTCCGTTCATAAAATAGAGTTTTACGGTATTTTTTCCGTAATCGAATGCGACATTGCATGCGCGAAGCAAATCCTCTTCGGTAAGACATTTATTTATAACATCGCGAAGTCTTTGCGTTCCCGCCTCGGGGGCGAATGTGATTCCAGATGCTCTTACCGAAGATATCTTTTCCATAAGTTCGGGTGTAAAGCTGTTTACGCGCAGTGACGGAAGCGAAAGATTGACCTTTTCCTTATCCGTCCATTCAAGGAGCTTTGTTGTAAGCTCATCTATACAGGTATAATCGGAGATTGACAGCGAAGAAAGAGTTATTTCGTCATAGCCGGTATTATCGAAAAGATCTTTTGCCTGCTTATTCAGAACATCGACCGTCTTTTCCCTTACGGGGCGATAGGTCATTCCCGCCTGACAGAATCGGCATCCGCGTATGCATCCGCGATAGACTTCAAGCATTATTCTGTCCTGCACCGTTTCGATATAAGGCATTACAACCTTATCGGGATAGTACGCCTTATCCATATCCTTCATTATGCGTTTACGTATGCGGCGAGGTATATCGTCATAAACGGGAGTATACGAATCGATTTTTCCGTCGGGTTTATAAGTTACATTATAAAGTGACGGAACATAAAATCCGGGCAGCTTTGCAGCTTCGTGAAGAAATTCTTTACGGCTGTATTTGCCGCTTTCCTTCATATTTATATACAGGCGGCAGATATCGGGGAGAGCATCCTCTCCCTCACCGATTGAGAAAATATCGAAAAAGTCGCAGACAGGCTCGGCATTATATGTGCAGGGGCCGCCGCCGATTACTATCGGATCGCTGTCGCTTCTGTCGGCGGAGAGCAGCGGTATCCCGCCGAGATCGAGAACATTTAGTACATTTGTGTAGCAAAGTTCGTACTGAAGGGTGAAGCCGACAAAGTCAAACGCATTGAGCGGATCGCCCGACTCATGCGCCCACATCGGAAGATTGTTTTCGCGCAGTTTCTCTTCCATATCCACCCACGGGCAGTAGCAGCGTTCGCACCATATGTCGTCATATCTGTTGAGCGAGCCGTAAAGGATTCTTATTCCGAGATTCGACATTCCGATTTCATAGGTATCGGGGAAGCAAAATGCGAATCTCGCTTTTATTTTGGATTTATCCTTGACA
>CAZHPU010000018.1:0-18500 GCA_964534435.1 uncultured Lachnospiraceae bacterium
ATCTGAGCTATCGATACAGCACAAAGATTGTTTATTATCTTTTGATAATTATCCAGCGGTGTTTTCGAAAGATATGTTCCCAAATAATTTTTTTCAAGATTCAGCTTTTCAATATTTGACAAATCCTGCTTTATTTCATAATTAAAGGATGTCTTATTTTCTGTTGAACGATCTGAAAAAATATCTATTTGTCCGTCTACCGAATGTTTATAGAAATTTTGATACGACGATAAAATCTTTTCATACGCGGAAATCAATGTACCTCTGCTTAATCCGAGATTGTCAAAACATCCCACACTTACAAGTGCCTGAGCCTGAATTGCGGTCAACTCGACTTTAATCATCCGTTGACAGAAATTATCATACGAGGAGAATTTTTCTTTCGATCGCTCATCAATTATCTTTTTTGCAAACGCTTCACCGACAGCACGAATCGAAGAAAGGCCAAAGCGAATTTTACCATTTTCTACCGTAAATAAAATTTCACTGAAGTTTATGTCGGGAGGCAGTACTTCAATATTCATAGTGTGACATTCCGAGATGTATGCGGATGTTTTTGCGCTATCCCCGACAACCGAATTTAATAAGGCTGCAAAATATTCGGCAGGATAGTTCGTTTTAAGGTATGATGTACGATATGTAATTACCGAGTATGCAGCCGCGTGACTCTTATTGAAGGCGTATTTGGCAAATTCCGACATTTCATCAAACAATTCGTTTGCGCACTGTTTATTTATGAAATTCGCTTTTGCACCTTCTAAAAATGCCGTTCTTTCTTGTTCAAGCAATTCCGAATTTTTCTTTGCCATTGCTTTTCTGACAATATCGGCGTGTCCGTATGAAAAATTTGCGATTTTTCGGCATATCTGCATCACTTGTTCTTGATAAATTATGCATCCGTATGTCGGTCCGAGTATTTCTTCAAGTTGATTTATTTTATAGGTTATTTTGTTAGGCGCACGTCGGTTTTCAAGAAACTTGGATATTGAATCAATCGGTCCCGGCCTGTAAAGTGCAATGGCGACCATTATATCCTCAAGACAAGTCGGTTTTAACTTCATAAGCAACTGACGCATACCTGCGGATTCAAGTTGAAATAATCCGGCTGTTTGCCCGGAGGCGAGTGTTCTGTAAGTCCCTAAATCATCCGGCGGTATTTTACTAATGTTAAAATCACTATTTGATTTTTTGATTTCCCGTTCGGCATCCGAAATAACCGTTAAGTAGCGAAGTGCCAAAAAATCGAATTTTAAGAGTCCGATTTCGGCAACTGTATCCATATCATATTGAGTTATTACAGTTGATCCCTGCCTTGAAACGGGCAAATAAGTGTACACAGGATCCTTAGCTATCACAATCCCCGCTGCGTGAACCGAAACATGACGGGGCATTCCTTCTATTCTTATGCAGATATCAATCAATTTTTTTGCATTACTGTCATTTCGATAGATATCACCTAATGTACTTTCACGTTTAAGAAGATCTTTTAGTGATATATCATTTCCGCCCGGAATCAGTCTTGCGATTTTATCTACATAGTCATTCGAAATATCAAGGATACGGCCGACATCGCGAATTGCCGCCTTTGGCGATAATGTGCCGAATGTAACAATTTGCGATGTGTGATCCTTGCCATATTTCTTTTCAACATACTTAATTACTTCTTCACGTCGATTGTAACAGAAATCTATGTCAAAATCGGGCATGGATATACGTTGCGGGTTCAAAAAGCGTTCAAAAAGCAAATTGTATTTAACCGAATCGATTTCGGTTATTCCGATAAGATATGCAACCAAAGAGCCGGCTCCCGAACCTCTGCCGGGACCAACGGGAATGTTATTATCTTTAGCATATTTTACAAAATCCCAAACAACAAGATAATACTGCTCATACTTCATTTTACCTATTACAAGCAGTTCGTATATCATTCTTGATTTGTAGATATCCTTTGTGTTAATATCGTCAAATTTTATCGAGCCGTCTGATATTTTGTTTTCAAGCCCTTCTTTTGCCAATTTTTCCAGATATTTTCCGGGCGTCATACCGTTATCAATCGGAAAATCGGGTAAAATCGGTTTTCCGAAATTGAAGGTAAAATTACACATATCGGCAATTTTCTTTGTGTTTGATAGCGCAGCCTTATATTTTCCGAGTAAGAGCTGCATCTCATCTGCCGATTTCAGATAATACGCGTCTGTTCCGTTATACAGATATCCTTTATCCGATAATTTTTGTCCCTTTTTAATTGAGTAAAGTACCGATTGAATAAATGCGTCTTCTTTTGAAATATAGTGTACATCATTTGTAGCGACGAGAGGTATATTATATTTTTCGGATATCTTTACGAGTTCATTGTTAATTTCATTTTGACCGTTAATTCCTTGATTTTGCACTTCAAGATAAAAACATTCATCGGAAAATATTTCTTTCAGTTCAAGAGCGTAATCCGCCGCACCGCGAATATTGTTGTTCAGAATTAAGCGATCAATTTTCCCCGAGAATCCGCCCGACAAACAAATAAGCCCTTCCGCATGCTCTGAAATAATTTTTATATCGGTATGAGGCTTTGTATTTGCTTCGTTTACAAATGACTCTGAAACAATATAGGAAAGATTTTTGTATCCTATATCATTCATACAAAGCAAAATAAGACTTGAATATATATTATTATCTGCGGTAATATCCGAGTCGTTTGCATCGGACACATAGACTTCGCATCCGATAATCGGTTTTATACCTTCCTTCAGACATTCCTTATAAAATTTAGGTACACCGTACATTACACCGTGATCGGTTATGGCAACAGCAGACTGACCCATGGATTTTACTGCCATGGGTATTTCACTTATTTTACATGCTCCGTCAAGGAGACTGTATTCACTGTGCAGATGAAGATGTACAAAATCGGACATTCTAAATTCGGTATCCTTTTATTGCTCGATATTTTTTTTATAAAAATCAATTATTTTGGACAAACGGTGATTAACGCCCGATTTCGTGATGGGCGGCTCATGCAGACCTGCAAGTTCGTTCATTGAAATTTCGGGATTATCGATTCTCAATTTTGCGGTTTGAGCGAGTTCTTCGGGTAATTTATTAAAAAGGTTATTGTTTATTATGGCGTTTATTGCTTTCAACTGCATTACCGATGCTTCGGTTGCTTTGTAAATGTTGGCAGTATCGCAATTATTTCGTCTGTTTTCATTGTTGCGTATTTCGCGCATTATTTTAATATCCATGATTTTCAGCGATATTTGCTGAGCACCGATATATGTAAAGAAATCTTCTATTACTTCACTTTCTTTTATATAGATTGCAAAGACACCTTTTCTTGATGTAACTTTAACTGGGATTCCTACATTGATAAATAATGTCCGTAATGCAATTACTTTTTTCTCATCTGTTACGGTAAATTCGAGATGATAAGCGCTTTGGGGATTTGTTATTAAACCGACCGAGATAAAAAGACCACGTAAAAAATATCTCGCGCAATTTTCACATTCAAAGAGAGAGTCAATCAAATAATTATCGGATGCAAAAGCCGTTTTGACTTTTTCGATATCGGCTTCTTTCGGAGGAAGAAATTTGAATCCCTTTGTTTGAATTCCTTTTGCCGTAAGTTGGTCCGATTCTTCAAATATCGATTCAAACCCGAATACCGATTTGGTAAGATATGAACATAGTGCGGCAACACGTTCATTATCGGTTGAAAATTTCAACTTACCGGATAAAAAATCAGATTGAGAATAAAAAAGACCATATAATTCGGCTTTTTTGCAACACTTGGATTTTACCGGAAGTGCAGCTATATTATTTTTGGCTTCAGAAGCAAATGACATATTGATTATTCCCTTTTATGTAAAAATAATCTTCAGGCATTTTATTTATTAATATCACGATGTATTATTGATGAAGATATGCTGCTGTTATTTAGCAAATGATGATATATTGATTCCGCAACCGCCACAGAACGATGTTTCCCGCCTGTACAACCGATTCCGATGGAGAGATTGGATTTGCCTTCTTTTATATAATACGGCAGAAGAAAATCGATTAAATCGGTAAGTTTTATGATCAATTCGTTTGAGCAATCAAATGAAAAGATATAGTCACAAACGCATTTGTCAAGCCCTGTAAAGTCTTTAAGAGATGCAATATAAAATGGGTTTGGAAGACATCTTACGTCAAAGGCAAGGTCGAGATCATGCGGCATACCATACTTGTATCCGAATGATATGCAAGAAACAATGAATTTGTTGCTGCTCGGAATACGGAGCAGATTATTAACATGTTCCTTCAATTCAGGTACACGAAGATTTGATGTGTCGATGGTAAAATCAGCGTATTTTTCTATTTTCGAAACAATACTGCGCTCTATTTCGAGAGCATTTTCGAGCGAAATACCCATGGAACGGACAAGCGGATGTATGTGTCGTGTTTCCTTATAACGTCTTATCAAGACCTCATCAGTCGCATCAAGATAAAGAATGCGGCATGAATTTATACCGCTTTCTTTGATCTTTTTTACGACATCCAATAAATTATTTATGTCATCTCCTGCGCGTATATCAAGTGTAAACGAAACCAATGTGTTCTTTTCGGGATTTTTCTTGTAAATGTCGAAAAAGCTTTCAATCAGTGATATCGGCATATTGTCGATGCAGTAATAACCTATATCCTCAAGTATATGTGCTGTTGTTTTTTTTCCGGATCCTGACATACCGGTAATAATTACAACATCCATAAGTTCTCCATTCACATATATTAAATATTTTATGAAATTGTTTCGGAAACTGAAATTATTTCACATTCAATGTTAATCCCGTTTCTTTCATAAATTTTGTCTTTGATTATTTCAATTAGTTTTTTTACATCGGAAGATGTGGCGTTTCCTGTATTTATTATAAAGCCCGCATGTTTTGTCGAAACCTGAGCTCCACCCACGGAGAAACCTTTCAGCCCTGCCTCATCAATGAGTTTGGCGGTAAAAAATCCGGGGTATCTCTTAAATACCGAACCCGCACTTGGATATTCCAGCGGCTGTTTACTTTTTCTTAAATTCATCAATTCATCCATTTTGCCGCGTATTAGGCCGCAATCGGACTTTTCGAGTCGAAATGTCGCAGATGTTAAATATAAAGCGCTGTTTGAGTAAATACTTTTTCTGTAACCGAAATTGTGATCCTCATTGGACAGCCTTTTTAATGTTCCGCCCGATATGCAGTCGGAATATTCAAGAACAGAGGAAATATCGCTGCCGTATGCTCCTGCATTCATTGTTACCGCACCGCCGACTGTACCCGGAATTCCGTATGCAAATTCTAATCCGGAAAGCCCGGCTTTTGCGGCCGCAATCGAAAGCGACATTAGCGATGCTCCGCATTCGGCATGAATAAGATTGCCGTCAATACTTACGGCTGAAATCTTATTTGTAATAATCAATGCTCCTCTGTACCCAGAATCATCAAACAAAACATTTGTACAGTTTCCGAAAATATCATATCTTATATTAAAATTATCTGCTAAAGAAATAATGTTTAAGAGTGATTCTACTGTTTTCGGATAAATAATAATATCTGCATTTCCGCCTATCTTAAAACTTGAAATTTTTGAAAGCGGTTCATTGTATTTAAGATAAACCTCATCTTTTTTTTGCATTTCGTTGATGAGATTTATAAACTGATCCGGTAAAGTCAAAATTGTCACTCCGATTAATCAATTAACTTGAATTTATGGTATATTTTTTTGCCTTTTTTTACAATGACATTATCATCTTTGAAAGCGGATTTGTCGACAAGAAGGTTAACATCTGTCACTTTTTCATCAAATAATGTAACTCCACCCTGCTGTATAAGGCGACGGCATTCTGCTTTTGATGCACCAAGTCCGCCCTTAACCATCATATCGATTATTCCGATTTTATCATTGACAAAATCACTTGTGCTTAATTCTGTTGAAGGTATGTCGGCTGCTTCCCCTCCGAGAAATACGCTTTTAGCGGCTTTTTGAGCCTTTTCTGCTTCATCGCTGCCGTGAACCATTTTCGTAAGTTCATATCCGAGTATTTCCTTTGCCTTATTGAGCTCTTCATTTTTCCACTTGCTCATCTCGTCTATTTCCTCGACAGGCAGGAATGTAAGCATTCTTATGCATTTAATTACATCGGCATCATCAACATTTCTCCAATATTGATAAAAGTCGTAAGGAGAAGTTTTGGCGGGATCAAGCCATACTGCATTGCCGGCTGTTTTTCCCATTTTTTTGCCCTGTGAATCGGTAAGTAATGTTATTGTCATGGCATGAGCATCTTTGCCGAGTTTCTTTCTTATTAACTCGGTTCCGCCAAGCATATTCGACCATTGATCATCACCGCCGAATTGCATATTACAGCCGTATTTCTTAAACATATAGTAAAAATCATAAGACTGCATTATCATATAGTTGAACTCAAGGAAAGACAGGCCTTTTTCCATTCGCTGTTTATAACATTCGGCACGCAGCATATTGTTTACCGAGAAGCAAGCTCCGACTTCTCTGAGCAGTTCGACATAGTTAAGATTAAGCAGCCAATCGGCATTGTTTACCATCATAGCTTTATTATCGGAAAAATCTATAAAGTTTTCCATTTGACGTTTGAAGCACAATGCATTGTGATTGATGTCTTCTCTTGTCAGCATTTTACGCATATCGGTTCTTCCGGACGGATCACCGATCATTGTGGTTCCGCCACCGATAAGTGCAATCGGTTTATTGCCGGCAAGCTGCAATCTTTTCATTAAGGTCAACGCCATAAAATGACCTGCAGTAAGGCTGTCAGCTGTACAGTCAAATCCTATGTAGAAGGTTGCT
This sequence comes from uncultured Lachnospiraceae bacterium, assembly GCA_964534435.1. Classification (GTDB taxonomy): domain Bacteria; phylum Bacillota; class Clostridia; order Oscillospirales; family CAG-272; genus CAKSQF01. Next base: position 6,850 of record CAZHPU010000018.1, read on the forward strand.
TTGCCCTCATTTATCATATTTTTTATTTCTTCTTCATTTGTCACCTGAGCAATAAGTCCTCTTGCGACAAGTTCTTCGTATAACTTCATCCTAAATATTAAACTCCTTTTATGTAATTATTTTAATTTGTTATTTCTGCGTTTTTCAGCATTTCGACAGCACTGTCATAAATTTTGGAAGAAGGTTTAACTCCGCCCATTATACGGGCAAGCTCGGTTGCTCGTTCTTCAAAATTCAATGTTCGTATACTTGTTTCGGACATGCCGTTTATTTCATTTTTTTCTATTTTTTTGTGTATGTCTGCATTTGCCGCAACCTGAGCGGAATGTGTGATACAAATAACCTGCATTGCTTTTGATAAATCACGAAGCTTTATTCCGATTTTTTGAGATGTTTTTCCGGACACACCCGTATCAATCTCATCAAAAATTACCGTCGGTACAGCATCGGCATTTGAAAGAACGCTTTTAATTGCGAGCATTATCCTTGAAAGTTCACCGCCGGATGCAATTTTGCTTAAAGATTTAAGCGGATCTCCGGGGTTTGTTGAAACGAGAAATTCAACATCATCGGCACCGGTTTTTATCAGAGAGCCATCTTTTTCGGTTCTCGGTTTAACATTAACCGTAAATTTAACCTTATCTAAGTCAAGATATTGTAAGACTTCGCATATTTTATCGGAAAGTATCGATGCGGATGTTTTTCTTACATTCGAAAGATTTTTAGCTGTCTCTAAGGCCTTAGAATGAAAATTATCATAAATTTTGGTATATTCCTTAATCTTCTCATCCGAAAGCATTATTTCGTTAAGCTCTGCTTTTGCGTTTGAAAGAAAGGTCAAAACCTCTTCTTCACTGCTTCCGTATTTTCTCTCGATTTTATGAATAACATCAAGTCTGTCATCAATTTTCAGTATAGCTTGTTCGGGGTTGTCGGCTCCTTTCGGAATCTCGTTCATAACGGAATCGGCAATCGATTCAATCTCATACTGCATATCATAGAGCTTATCCGAATAGTCAGATGCATTGGGAAGAATTTCGCCGATTTCTTCAATAGCTTTTCTCGCAATTTCCAACATACGGTAGGCAGACAATCCTTTATCATTTTTATAAAGCGCACGGTAAATAACATTTGCCTGCTTTGATATGATTTTTGCATTTGTGAGTATGTCTTTTTCGCTGCGAATCTTTTCTTCTTCTCCGGGTTTTATTTTAGCGGCTTCTATATCTTTAATCTGAAATTTAAGCATATCAAGTCGCTGTTGTTTTTCTCTGTCGCTTTTGCTTAATGATTCAATGGATTTTTCAGCCTCTGTCATTGAATTAAAATAATCGGTATACTCGCTCAATAAATGCTCATCATTTGCAAAATTATCGAGATAACCGATATGGGTTGAAATATCAAGCAATTTTTGACTTTCAAACTGCCCGTGAATATTTATAAGCAGATTACCCGCAGATTTTAACATTGTCAGCGGAATCGATCTCCCGTTATATTTTATCGACGAGCGTCCGTCCGAAGTTACAGTCCTCTGAATGTATATATTTCCATCATCATCGGGAGATAATCCGAGAGAGTCAAGCGCATCAACGGTTTTGGAATTCAATGAATCAAAGAGTGCACAAACCATTGCCTGATTTTGCCCTGTTCTTATCATATCTTTCGGAAATTTATTGCCGAGAACAATTCCGATTGAATCGATTATAATTGATTTTCCCGCACCTGTTTCGCCGGTCATGACAGTAAAACCGTTTTCGAAGTTAATGTCGAGATTGCGAATAACGGCGATATTCTCAATATGAAGCGAATTTAGCATATCCCCATTCTCCCGTATATATTTTCTGACCTGTCGTTATATTACTTAATGTTTAAGGGATCTTTTATTCTGTGTACTATAGATTGAGCGGAGCTTGTATTGTGTGTAGCCACAAAAATTGTATCATCTCCCGCTATTGTTCCGAGTATCTCGCTGCTGAACAGCGCATCAATAGCCGCAGCCGCAGCCTGCGCCATTCCCGAAAAAGTCTTTATAACAACCAGATTATTTGCATAATCGATTGAAACAACGGTTTCACGCATAATATTCATGTATTTTGCGTTGGGACGCTGATCCTCTGTGGTGCGGATTGCATATTTGTATATACCGTTTTTTGAAACAACCTTAATAATTTCAAGTTCTCTTATATCACGTGATATTGTAGCCTGCGTGACTTCAAAGCCTTTTTCGTGAAGTTTATCAAGCAGAACTTCCTGAGTTTCTATATCTTGATTTGATATTATTTCAACAATTGCTTCCTGCCGTTTGTTTTTCATCCGAAGTCTCCTTTCAACTTATGATTTATCGACAACATTTTGAATATAATTTTTGTCAATATAATACACCGTTTTGCTTTCGGGGTTAAAATTAAACTTGGCGAGATATTCGATATTTCCGTCACCGCCTTTGATCGGAGATTTAATTAAACCGTCGCAAAACAGATTGTATTTGCTTGCTTCTTTTAATAAATTTACAATTACATTTACATGTATTTTTTTGTCTTTTACAATTCCGTTTTTTCCTATATTCTCTTTTCCGGCTTCAAATTGCGGTTTTATCAGGCTGATAAACAAACCGCCGCCTGACAGTATTTTTGTAACCGAAGAATATATAAGCGTCTGTGAAATAAAAGAAAGATCACTGACAACGATATCACATTTGACTCCAAGAAAATTTTCATCAATGTCTCTGACGTTCTTGCCTTCGAGATTAACTACTCTTTCATTTGAAGAAATAGACGGATGGAGCTGATCGTGACCGCAATCGACCGCAAATACTTTTTTTATTCCCGATCTGAGCATTACATCGGTAAATCCGCCTGTTGATGCGCCCAAATCACAAGCGATTTTATCGGTAAAATCTATTTTGAATTCTTTTTTTGCAGCCTCTAATTTCAGCCCGCCGCGGCTTACATACGGATACGGTTTGCCGGTTATTTCCACCGTATCAAGATCGGTTATTTCGGTACTTGTTTTAGTTACAATAAATCCGTTTTTCTTTACGTAACCGCCCGATATCAATTCCTGCGCTTTTTGACGACTGTCGGAGAGTCCTTTCAAAAAAAGATATTTATCCAGTCTCATTATTTCTTTCTGTCTTTAAGATAGAGTGCGAATTCACATAATACGCCTCTATGTTCATAATCGGATAAAGAATTTACGGCTTTTTCTGTCATTACATCCGCAAGCTGCATTGCAATCTCGGCAGGCATAAATGATAAATATGTGGTTTTATGGTTTTTCTCATCCGAATGTACCGTTTTTCCGAGATCTTTTTCAGTTGAAGAAACATCAAGCAAATCATCGGTCAGCTGAAAGACACGTCCGATTCCCTCGGCATAATTGTCGAGATTATCTATTGTTTTATCGTCGGCTGACGCTGAAATCGCGCCGAGTCTACATGCGCATTTAATTAAATCAACGGTTTTAAGAGTATGAATTTTAACCATAGTTTCATATGAAATCGTTTGATTTTCATATGCTACGTCCATCTCCTGACCGCCAATCATACCGGATGGACCCGATAATTCCGAAATTGCCGAAATTGCCTTAATTTTATGTTCTGCATCAATAGATTCGTCTTTGGCAATTATTTCAAATGCTTTTGTCAAAAGTCCGTCACCCGCAAGCACAGCTCTCGATTCACCGTAAACAATGTGACAGGTCGGACGCCCACGGCGCAAATCATCGTTATCCATGCACGGAAGGTCGTCATGAATAAGTGAATAGGTATGAACCATCTCAATCGCCGCCGCATATGTAAGCGCCTCTTCGATATTGCCCGAAAGCATTTTACATACCGCAACTACCAGAAAAGGACGTATACGTTTTCCTTTACCGAAAGTGCTGTATGACATTGCTTCATATAATTTTGCAATGTCTTTGTCATCCGATTTCAAATATTCGGCGAGTTTTGCTTCAACTGTTTTTGCAACCTCTTCAATTTTATCTTCAAGAGATGACATTTTACTTGCTCCAATCAATTATTTTCGACTTTTGAATCTTTGCTAAAATCTTCTTCTTGGTATTCGCCGTTTTTCTCGACAAGTATTTTGATCTTTTGCTCTGCATTTTCAAGTCTGCTGTTGCAGATTTTAACAAGTTTAACTCCTTCTTCATAAAGCTCAAGAGACTTGTCGAGAGGAACATTACCGCTGTCAAGCATCCTTACAATCTGCTCGAGTCTGGCAATGGCATCCTCAAACAGAATATTTTCACTGTTTTGCCTGTCACACATTTTTTTGTGACTCCTTCCCTTTTATTTCTCCCAATAATTTTCCGTCACATAGTTGTACCGAGACAATATCTCCGATTTCAACATCTTCTGTATTTTTTATAAGTTTTCCGTCATTTGAAAAAACAGCAGAATATCCGCGCGAAAATACGGCAAGCGGGCTTAAAGCATCAAGTTTTGCCGCATTTTTTTCAAGGACTGTTCTGCTTTTTTCGCAGATATATCTCATTGAATTTGTAATATCATTTGTATATGATACGGTCAGCAGCTTTCTCTGGTCAAGCATCGATTCAGGATTTTTCATAATTCTTGATTCAGAGCAACGGCGTACGCGCTGTCTCTTTTCCGAAATCATTTTCATTATTACAAGCTGCATATATGAAATTATATTATTGATTTTTCTTTCGAGTTCTGCCGTTTCGGGGACAGCCAGCTCGGCTGCTGCGGAAGGAGTGGGCGCTCTTAAATCGGCAACGAAATCACAAATCGTATAATCGATTTCATGTCCGACCGATGAGATAACCGGAATTTCGGATGCGAAAATTGCACGTGCAAGATTTTCGTCATTAAAAGCCCACAAATCTTCTATTGAGCCTCCGCCCCTGCCGATTATTATAACATCAACGTTTTTGACTTTATTAAAATATTTAAGACCTGCAATTAATTGAGCGGGTGCATCGTTACCCTGGACCAATGACGGAAATAAAATCAATGTTGCATACGGAAAGCGCCGTCCTGTTACATTTATTATGTCTCTTACGGCTGCACCGGTCGGTGAAGTGATTATACCGATTTTCGTAGGAATTTTCGGTATGGGTTTCTTTTTTGATGTATCGAAAAGCCCTTCATTTTTTAATTTGATTTTTAGCTGTTCGAACGCTAATGTCAATGCCCCGATTCCGTCGGGTTCTATCGAATTCACATACAGCTGACAGTTTCCTTCGCGAACAAAAACCGATATTTTTCCATGAGTGATTACTTTCATTCCGCTTTCGGGAATAAATTTAAGTTTAGAGGCATCATTTTTGAACATTACGGCTTTAATATTGGAGCTTTCATCTTTAAGCGTAAAGTATAAATGTCCCGTTTTATGGCAAGTAAAATTTGATATTTCACCCTTTACATATATGCTTGATAAAAATTTATCATTATCGAGTTTACCTTTTAGGTATTCATTTATCTGAGAAACCGTGAGAACGGTTTTTTCTGTCGGCATATATGATTTCCTTTCATAAAGCAGTTTTGTTGTAATAATTGTTTTGACACAAAACAGCAATTCCGGCAGCATTATCACAAGAAAATTGCGGCTCTGAAAAAACGGCATTTTCGTATTCGGAAAGGCTTTCCTGTATCAGCTTATTGCTCATAACTCCGCCTGCGTAAAGCACGGGAATTTTTCCGTAAATTTTCAGTGCATTATATGTTAATTTCTTTACGGTTTGCAAAACGCTTTTAATGGTATACGCAGCAACAACAGAATTGCCTTCGGAATTTTCAATCATCATTGTAGCCTTGTTTTCTATTCCGGATAGATTGCATTCAAGTCCCCTGACATGAGAAGTACAATCGACATCTTTAAGAGGTGCGGCAATTTTTTCAAGTTTGGCACCGCAAGGAAAATTCAATCCGATTTTTACACCGATTCGGTCTATTAACTGACCCGCATTAAGATCGAGTGTTCCGCCGATTTTGGTAATTTCCCCGTTCTCCACATATAAAAGCTCTGTCGTACCGCCGGAAACATGAAAGGCTATGAATTTGTCATTCCATAAATCGGTTCTTTTAGCCGAGTATAATGCCGCCATAATATGCCCCTGTTGATGAGAAAACTCAAACAGAGGCTTACCGCTTGTTTCGGATATGGCTTTTGCAATCGAATATCCAACTAAGAAACACGGCATGTATGATCCTTCTATATCGCGCGGGCGTGTCGAAACACCGACAGCATCTATTGTAATATTTCCTATTTTTTCAAAAATCAAAGGAATATTCTTCACGTGAGAAAACACAGCATCCGATTGTCTTATGCCGCGTTGTCCTTCCTTGACACTTACGGAAAGCTTCTCATTGGCAATTATCACACCGTTTTGAAGAAGTGCAACCGATGTTGTATAATTGCTTGTATCAATTCCCAAAAAAAGATCGCTCATTATTTATCTTCTTTTAATCCTTTTTCTTCGGCAATATTATTCAGTATACCGTTTACAAACGAAGGCGATTTTTCATAATCATATTTTTTTGCGAGTTCAACGGCTTCATTTATCGCTATTGTATAATGAAGATCGGTAAACAGCATTTCATAAACCGAAAGTCTGAGTATGGAAAGTGTAACTTTAGACAGTCTTGACAGTTTCCAGCCGTTTGATTTCTCACGAATAAGTTCATCAAGTTCGTCTAAATTATTGATTATACCGTGATAGTTCTCTATTATGTATTTTCCGTCAAAATCACGTTCAATTATTTCGGTATTCAGTACATCTTCGGACTGCTCTTTATCGTAAAAAGACATTTCGTACAAAAGGGCAAACAGAGCCTCCCTTTCTTCTCGTCTGGTCATTTGATTCTCCTGTATTTTTATTCATTATATATCATATATAATATAACATTTAACGGTTTTTGTCAACTAATACATCAAAACTTTTTGACATAAATACCGAAAATGAAACTATATTTCTCAATATAGTAAAAAGTTACATAAAACATAATTTGTTGTTTTGCAAACGGTTGATAAAACAAATTATTTATGGTACAATAATATCCGAAAATTACAAATTAAAACTATCCGAATGGGGAAAGTCATGAATCAGAATTATCAAATTAAATTGGATTCATTGTTGAATTCGCTGACATATCGTCCGAAATTGCTTCTGCATAGTTGCTGTGGACCATGTAGCAGCTATGTAACCGAATATCTTACAAAATATTTTGATATATGGATTTATTATTACAATCCGAATATCTATCCTGAAAGCGAATATGTACATCGGCTTGAAACACAGCAAAAATTTTTGGAGATAACAAATTACGGTATAATTACCGATAGTGAATATAATCACAGGACATTTACGGATGCGGTAAAAGGATACGAGAAAGAACCCGAAGGCGGCAAACGATGCGATTTATGCTTTAGGCTCAGATTGGAAGCGACCGCAAAAAAAGCTTCGAATGAGAAATTTGATTTTTTCGGCACAACGCTCACTGTAAGTCCTCACAAAAATGCCCAGCTGCTTAATCGAATTGGTGAAGAATTTTCCGAAAAATACAATATAAAATGGTTGTATTCCGATTTCAAAAAACGTGAAGGATACAAAAGGTCGATTGAACTTTCAAAAGAATATAATTTATATAGGCAGAACTACTGCGGATGCGAATTTTCGCTGAATGAAAAGATAAAATCCGAAAACGAGCAAAAGACCGAAATCTATTGATTTCGGTCTTTTTGCTATCAATATATATTTTTTATTCAATGAGAAAACCAAGTAAAGTATTTAGAGTGTTTTTAACGCCTTCTATATGGCTTCTCTCATAGCCGTGTGATGCATAAACACCGGCACCGATTAAAGCGTGACGTATATCGTATCCTCCTCTTAGGGTTGCTTCAACATCTGAACCATAATGCGGATAAACATCAAGTGCATAGTCCGATGATGTTTTCTTTGCCGCGTCGACCAATCGTGAAATCATACCGTAATCATACGGCCCTCCGCTGTCTTTTACACAAATGGAAACTTGTTTTTCCGTACAGTTAAGTCCGTTGCCGACGCAGCCCATATCAACAGAAAGTGCTTCGGTTACACCTGACGGAACCGATGCAGATCCTCCATGACCGACTTCTTCATAGACAGTTAAATGAACGTATACTTTACGATTGAGTTTGATTTTTTCTTCTTTTATATTTTTCGCCAAGCCTAAAATAATCGCCACCGACAATTTGTCATCAAGGAATCTGCTCTTTATATATCCGTTTTGCGTCACTTTGAATCTGGGCTCAAAGCATACGATGTCACCTACATCTATACCGAGTTTCTTTACATCTTCTGCGGATTTTACATCTTCATCAAGAACGACCTCCGATGTTTCAAATGTTCGGGATGTTGAATTATACTCACCGTTAACATGAATGGAAGCATTGATCAGCTGAAATGTTCCTTCATACGCTTGTTTGTTTCTGGTATAGACTCTGACGTTTTCCGCTTCGGCATTATTTGCATTCATCCCACCGAGAGGTGAAACTCGAAGTCTTCCGTTCCCTTTTATTTCAGCAACGATCGCACCGAGCGTGTCTATATGTGCTTCTATAAGAAGAGCGTTGTCGGTGTCTTTTCCTCCCAAATCAACAAGTATACCGCCCTTGTTTGTTTTCTTTGACTTAAAAGCGAGATTTTCAAATTCTTTCAGAACATAATCGGATGCTTCGGAAGTATAACCTGTCGGACTGTCGATTGATATCAGTTCTTTCAATTTCTCAACTGCGAAATCTACATATTGATTATTCATAAAATCTCCTTATTCGGCCCAAAGGCGTACTATTTCGATTACAACTTTCGCAGCCAAATCAAGCCCTTCAGACGTTATATGCTCATAAGGACCGTGAAAAGCATGACCTCCGGTTCCGAGATTCGGACATGGAAGTCCCATGAAAGTCAACCTTGCACCGTCAGTTCCGCCTCTTATCGGTGTTGAAATCGGGTCAAGACCGACATTTTTGATTGCACTTTTGGCTGTTTCGACGACGTCGGGATATTCTTTAATAATTTCACACATGTTGTAGTATGAATCTTTAATCTGCAAATCGACGGTATTTTTTCCGTATTTTTCATTAAGAATTTCAACTGCATGCGTTATTAAATATTTGCGAGCGTTAAACATTTCCTTTGAATGATCCCTGATAATATATGATGCCCGAGCAGATTCAACATCGCCGGATATTGATGTCAAATGATAAAAGCCCTCATAATTGTCTGTTCTTGACGGAATATCGGCAGCGGGCAACATTGAATTCAGCTCCATCAAAACAAGGGCCGCATTTATCATTGTGTTTTTGGCTGAACCGGGGTGTACATTGAATCCGTTAACCTTAATAACAGCAGATGCGGCGTTAAAATTTTCATATACTATTTCGCCTTCGTCATCGCCGTCAACAGTATATGCATATTCTGCATTAAACCTTGCAACATCAAAATTATCTGCACCGCGTCCGACCTCTTCATCCGGAGTAAATGCAACCGAAATCTGCCCATGTGGAATCTTTTCGTTTATTACTTGTTCCACCATTGTCATAATTGCAGATATTCCGGCCTTATCATCCGCACCGAGAAGCGAATTTCCGTCTGTTGTAATAAGTGTTCTTCCTTTAAGTTTAGCTAAGTGAGGAAAATCGGATACCTTTAATATTTTACCGCTGTTGCCGAGTTCAACATCTTTCCCGTCATAATTCTCGTGTATCTGAGGATTAACGTTTTCTCCGGAGTAATCGGGTGACGTATCCATATGGGCAATAAAACCGATTTTTTTTCTGTTTTCATAACCCGGTGTCGGAGGAATCAGGGCATACAGACATCCGCTTGAGTAATCAATATTAACGTCATTTACGCCTAATCCGCGAAGCTCATCGGCGAGAATTTCGGCGAGTTTGAATACATTTTTATCCGACGGCGTTTCATCACTGTTTTCATTACTTTGCGTGTTAATTTTTACATATTTCAATAATCTTTCGGTAGCTGTCATTACATTTTATCTCCTAATATTAAATTCCCGTTGAGCCGAATCCTCCGGTACCGCGTTCGGTATTGCTTAATTCATCTGTTAATGTGAAATCGGCAGTATAATATGGTGTAAACACCATCTGAGCAATTCTTTCACCGTTTTTAATTTTACGCGGTATTGATGAATGATTGTGAAGCGCTACAATTATTTCTCCTCTGTAATCACTGTCAACTACTCCGACCTTATTTGCAGGTGCCAATCCCTGCTTGCATGCAAGTCCGCTTCTGGCATATACAAGTGCAACATATCCGTCGGGAAATTCAATTGATATACCTGTATGTATAAATTCGGTTTGACCTGCCCCAATAGTTATGCCGTCTTCATTGTCAATATATGCATATAAGTCAGCGCCCGCCGATGACTGAGAGCCGTATGTCGGAATTTTGGCATTTTTATTAAGTTTTTTGATTTTGACATTAAGTTTCAATTTACTTCGCCCTCAATTACTTTCTTGGCTTTGGGAAGATCAACTTCAAGTTGTGGCTTGGAAACCGCAGGTTTCCCGTTTTTGAATGTTAAAGGTTGAATTCTAAGCGATCTGCCGTTCCATCCTGTTCCCGACTCCAAATTGGCATGGTAAGCAATCCAATAATTTCCGTCATCTGCTTTAAAGAGTGAGCAATGTCCGGGGCCGTATGCTTTTTCGTTTTTACTGAGAATCGGTGTCCTCGATTTGCTCCATGAACTTGAATCTAACGGATCGTCACCGTCAAGTGATACATAACCTATGCAGTAATCATCTGTCCAGCTGCCGTTACCCGAATAAAGAATAAACAGTTTGCTGTCAAGAATTAAAGCGCACGGTCCTTCGTTGACCGACGGTCCCTGCGTATAAGCATCCCATGTAGTCGGCTCTGAAATCAGAACTCTTTTGCTGTCGATTGTCCATGGGTTACTCATGTGAGCAATATAAAGCTTTTGTGAAACGTTGTTGTTTCCTTCCCATCCGGACCATACAGTATAAAGTTCGTCATTGTACGTAAAGACTGTTCCGTCTATTGCCCATTTGTCGGTTTTATCCGTAACCTGTCCGACAACCTCAAACGGCTTGGTCGGATCTTGCGAACTGCCCTTAAGACAATACATACGATGATCTTCATTATTGTCCGATCCTTTTGTCATTGCGACATATATGTACCATTCACCGTCAATGTAATGCAGTTCAGGGGCCCAAATCTGACCGTAACCGTTTGAATCGGAAAACACACATCTCCCTTTGTTTCTTGTGTTTTTTGATAGATTATCAAGCGAACTGAGTTTTGCAACATTTATACCGCCGTCGCTCCAACAATAATAATAGTTTCCGTCGAGCTCAACAAAATATGGATCGTCGCCACGGATATTTCTTGTATTGCTTACTTTGACAGTGGAAATCTCGTCCTTACATTGATATGTTATCGGAAATAATGCAGTATTTATACTCAAATTTCCGCTCTCAACAAAAAGCTCGATAAATTTGTCGAGAGCTAAGCTCATACAGTCGGTATCATATGCGGAAATTATAATTTTAGATCCCGATACGGAAAAGCTGAATTGATTCTCGGCAAGCAGTGCATAAGCGTTATCGGATGCCGAACGATTTGTCTTGCCAACCAAAATTTCATATTCACTTTCT
>CAZHPU010000019.1:0-18398 GCA_964534435.1 uncultured Lachnospiraceae bacterium
CGAAGACTGCTTCTCGTGCGATGTCAAACTTACCGAACGCATGAAACTGACTCGTACCGGCGAGATAAAAGAAAGTACAATAAACGCCACACTTTACTTTGTCAAATATGATGATACCGATGACGGCAAGGATAATCCTTGCTGGCTGCTCGCCACATATAAAGACAATACCGCATCATCTGCGAAAGGAGAATAAAAATGAGCGCGAAGAATAAACAAAGAAAAAGCGGATCGGTTTGGAAGAAAATTCTCGCGGTTTTGCTCGCGGTTCTCATTTTTCTTCTTGTAACCGTTGTCGCAATAGCTGCGACACTCTATTTTGCAATGAGACTTATATGCAGCGACATATCTCCCGCGGCAAAATCGACATTCGTAACGACGATACTCGAAACGGGCCAGATGAAATTCCTCGCCTCATGGTATCTGTCCTCCGATGAGATACAGGAAATCGTCGATAAAAACTCGATGAAAGAAATGACCGATGATGTCGATCCCGATATTATCAAAATCGATGTCGATAAGACAGATACAAAAGATCCCGATAAAAAAGGTGAAGAACCCGAAAAGGATATCGAGATTATAACCATTCCCGCGGATAACGGCAGACTGTTTGAAGCGCAGCTTATGATAGTCAAAGATCCGTCAAAGGTAAGCCTTGCCACAATCAAGGAATGGGGCGAATACGGCGAAACACTCGATAAAATCGTCGAAAGCGCGGGAGCAGTCGGCGGCATAAACGGCGGAATTTATTATTCGTCGGGCAATAAAGGCGGCAGACCGCTCGGAGTTGTCGTAAGCAACGGTGAAATTAAATTCAATAAGCCCGAAAGCTATAAAGGACTTGTCCTTATCGGACTTACCGAGGATAATATCCTTCAGATTATCGACATCGACGGCAAGAGCGCAAAGGAAGTCGAACAGATTATAAAGGAATATAAAATCAGAGACGCCACAACATTCCAGGAAGAAAGCAGCGACAGTAATAACCATTTCGTAAAGCTGATTATAAACGGTCAGGCGAGAGAGCTCAACGGCGCGGGAAGCGGACTGAATCCGCGTACCGCAATCGGGCAGAGAGCCGACGGTGCGCTTCTCCTGCTTGTAACCGACGGAAGAGGATCGTCGGGACATCTCGGCGCATCGGCATCCGACCTTATAAATATCATGAAAGAGTACGGCGCAGTCAATGCCGCAAATCTCGACGGCGGCAGCTCGTCTTGCATGTATTATAAAGGCGAATATTTAAGACCGAGCGTAACTCTTTATTACAGCAGCACATCATGGCGTCTGCCTTTCGCGTTTGTCGTGAAAGAATAAAATATAAGACATAAAATAACCCGACGGAATTTTCCGTCGGGTTATTTGTTGTTTATGTTTTGCACACAGTAGGTTTCACGGAATTTTGACGGCGTAATGCCTTCGTGGTATCTGAAATATTTGAGAAAGTATCTGTAATCCGAAAATGAATTTTCAGCCGCAATCGTTTTAAGATCGGATATACCCGAAATCAGCTCTTTTTTTAATTTTTCCATCTTTTTTGCGTCTATGTATGCCTTTATCCCCGCAGGGTAGTACCTTTTGAACAGCCTGCCGAGATAATCTTCGTTGTATGAAAATTCGGCGGCAACATCGGATACTCTGAGCATACGGTCGCTGTTCTTTCGGATAAAATCGCAGATTGAACGGAAAACGCGGCTGTCTTTTTCCGAATAGCCGCGGCTTTGTACACACAGCTCGGCCAAAAGCACACGCATGAGCAGATCGCAAGTTTCACGCGGATAGCCGTCGGCACGTTCGCAGTGAATAATCTGGCGGCAGATCAGCTCGGACTGATAGCTGTCGTCGGGGGTGAACATTTCGGGCGGAAACCCGTCATCGACATTCCCGTCGGTAATAAAATGAAGCCAGTAAAAAGATGTCTCAATGTCGCTCGTTTTGTATCCGTAATGTCTGATTCCGGGATTTATCCTGAGAACATCGCCCGGCAGAAGCGTTCGGTCGATGCCGCCGACATTTATGTACGCGGCACCTTTAATCATTATTATAATTTCAAAACTGTCAATAATGCGGTCGGATTGAGCCCAGCTGCCTTTTGATATGAATTTGCCTCCGTGAATGTATCGGACACTGTCAAACATAGTCGGATTTTTACCCCTTAGCTACACCATTTTGCAGTTGTAATTTGCACATTGATGTAATATAATTATAGCGCAACTGTACAATTAAGTCAATGCCGAATAACTATTTTTTGATGAAGGAGTAAAAACTATGGAATTTGTTCCTTTTGAGCAGACCGAAATCACAGGCGGATTTTGGAAACAGAAGCAGGATATGGCGAGAAATACCACAATTCGCAGTATTTATGACAGATTCTATGAAACGGGCAGATTTGAAGCACTCAAATTCAACTGGAAAGAGGGTATGCCGAATAAACCTCATATCTTTTTCGATTCGGATATAGCAAAATGGATAGAGAGCGTCGCGTATATCACAGAGAAGAAGCGTGAGCCCGAACTCGAAAAGCTGGTTGACGATATCGTCGATCAGATAGTTGAAAAACAGGAGCCTTGCGGCTACTTCAACAGCTATTTTCAGCATATGGATCCCACAATGCGTTTTACAAACCGCGATATGCATGAGCTTTACTGTGCGGGACATCTTATCGAGGCGGCCGTTGCCTATGACAGAGCAACGGGTAAAGATAAACTTCTCAAAGCGATGTGCAGATATGCCGATTATATCGAAAGAAGATTCAAAATCAACCGTGACGCCGGATTCTTTACTCCCGGATGCGAAAAAATAGAATATGCGCTCATACGCCTTTATAAACATACGGGTGAAAAACGCTACCTTGACCTTGCCGAATATTTTGTCGATGAACGCGGTACCCGTAAGGAAAGCATGCCCGCATGGATGGACCAGTCATGCGTTACATATAATCAGTCGGACAGACCGGTAAGAGAGTTTAACGAAGCGGTCGGTCACGCCGTCAGAGCCGTGTATCTCTATTCGGCAATGGCAGATCTCGCAATGATAAATAACGATAAATCGCTTGCAGATGCCTGCCGCCGCGTGTTCGACGATATGTATTATAAAAAGATGTATGTCACCGGCGGAATAGGCTCAACCGCCGCAGGCGAGGCGTTCACACTCGAATATGATATGCCGAATATATTCGCATATACCGAAACCTGCGCATCATACGGACTTGCGATTTTCGCGCATCAGATGCTTCTTATCGAAAATAAACGCAAATATGCCGATACTGTTGAAAAGGAACTCTATAACGGATTTCTTTCGGGTGTCTCTCTTGACGGAAGCGCATTTTTCTATGAAAATCCGCTCGAAGTCATACCGCGACTCTGCACACGAGACAGATATAACGGCGGACTGCATTTTCCGCTTACACGCCGCCAAAAGGTGTTCGGCTGCTCTTGCTGTCCTCCCAATATCACAAGACTCATACCGGTTGTAGGAAGCCTGCTTTATACCAAATCGGATGCAGATAATCTCATCTACGTACAGCAGTTTATGCAGTCGGAAACCGAAATGGAAGTTCGCGGCAAAAAGGTAAAACTTTCGCAGAAAACCGACTATCCCGCAAACGGAAAAGTTGAGATTACCTATCACGGCGAGCCCGCAAGACTCGCGGTACGTGTGCCCGGATGGTGCGATAACTATAAGGGCGAAACGGTTGACGGATACGCATATTTCGATGTTGCCGACGGCAAGACGGTTACCGTTGATTTCGATATGACGCCATATGCTGTTGAGGCAAATCCCAAAGTCGAGGCCGACTGCAACAGATTTGCGCTCATACGCGGACCGGTTGTTTACTGTATGGAAGGTGTCGATAACCGAAACAGCCTGCGCGATATAATCGTAGACACATCCGAAACATCCGAAGAATTCGACAGCGAACTCGGAGTCATCGCGGTTATCGCAAACGGTAAGCGCAGACTGCCGTTCGATGACGGCGAGCCCTACCGCAGAGCGCGCGAAAAGTATGAGGATGTAAAAGTCAAATTCATTCCGTATTATGCTTTCGCAAACAGAGATGAATGCGAAATGCTCGTGTGGTTTTCAAAGAAATAAACATGATTATGCTTGACAAAACAAAGGTCGGGTATTATAATAATATACAATAAAAGCAGATTTATTTAACTGCTTTTTGATAAAGGAGTAAAATTATGGAACTTGTGACATTTGAACAGACCGAAATCACAGGCGGTTTTTGGAAACAAAAACAGGATATGGTGAGAAATACCACCATCCGCAGCATTTATGACAGATTCTATGAAACAGGCAGATTTGAGGCTCTCAAATTCAACTGGAAAGAGGGTATGCCGAATAAGCCGCATATTTTCTGGGATTCGGATATGGCAAAATGGATTGAGGGAGTCGCCTATATCACCGAGAAAAAGCGTGAGCCCGAACTCGAAAAGCTGGTTGACGATATCGTCGATCAGATAGTCGAAAAGCAGGAGCCGTGCGGCTATTTCAACAGCTATTTCCAGCATCTCGATCCCACAAAGCGCTTTACCAACCGCGACTGGCACGAACTTTACTGCGCGGGACATCTTATCGAAGCGGCTGTCGCATACGACAGAGCAACCGGCAAGAGCAAGCTCCTTAAGGCAATGTGCAAGTATGCCGATTATATCGAAAGAAGATTCAAAATCGACCGCGATGCCGGATTCTTTACTCCCGGACATGAGGAAATCGAACTTGCGCTTGTAAAACTTTATGAGTATACCGGCGAAAAACGCTATCTTGACCTCGCAACCTATTTCATCGATGAACGCGGAAAAATCCCGGAACCGGGTGACAGCTATAACCAGTCTGACAGACCGGTAAGAGAGATTAACGAGGCTGTCGGCCACTCGGTCAGAGCGACATATCTTTATTCCGCAATGGCGGACCTCGCAAAAATCAATAATGATAAAGAGCTCGCAGATGCCTGCCGCCGCGTGTTCGACGATATGTACTATAAGAAAATGTATGTCACCGGCGGAATAGGCTCAACATCCGCAGGCGAAGCATTCACAATCGACTACGACCTGCCGAATCTGCTCGCTTATACCGAAACCTGTGCATCATACGGACTTGCGATTTTCGCTCACCGTATGCTTCTTATCGAAAATAAACGCAAATATGCCGATGCGGTTGAAAAGGAAATCTATAACGGATTCCTTTCGGGCGTATCCCTTGACGGAACGGCATTCTACTATGAAAATCCGCTTGAAGTAATTCCGCGCCTGCGCACACGCGACAGATATAACGGCGGAATCCATTTCCCGCTTTCACGCCGTCAGAAGGTGTTCGGCTGCTCTTGCTGCCCGCCTAACATTTCAAGACTTATTCCCGTAATTGACAGCTTTATTTATACCAAATCGGATGCCGATAATCTCATCTATGTACAGCAGTTTATGCAGTCGGAAGCCGAATTCGAACTCTGCGGCAAGAAGGTAAAACTTTCGCAGAAAACCGACTATCCCGCAAACGGAAAAGTTGAGATTACCTATCACGGCGAGCCCGCAAGACTCGCGGTACGTGTGCCCGGATGGTGCGATAACTATAAGGGCGAAACGGTTGACGGATACGCATATTTCGATGTTGCCGACGGCAAGACGGTTACCGTTGATTTCGATATGACGCCATATGCTGTTGAGGCAAATCCCAAAGTCGAGGCCGACTGCAACAGATTTGCGCTCATACGCGGACCGGTTGTTTACTGTATGGAAGGTGTCGATAACCGAAACAGCCTGCGCGATATAATCGTAGACACATCCGAAACATCCGAAGAATTCGACAGCGAACTCGGAGTCATCGCGGTTATCGCAAACGGTAAGCGCAGACTGCCGTTCGATGACGGCGAGCCCTACCGCAGAGCGCGCGAAAAGTATGAGGATGTAAAAGTCAAATTCATTCCGTATTATGCTTTCGCAAACAGAGATGAATGCGAAATGCTCGTATGGTTCTCAAAAAAATAATATTTAGCATAAAGCCCGCCGCCCTACCGCGACGGGCTTGCCATTTATAAACAGAATACCGACATCCGCGGTAATTTTTACGCTTGACAAAAAAAACAATGTGTATTATAATAGGAAAAATATTTGCAGATAAGGAGATATATATAGATGGACAGTTCAAAATTTGCGAAAGAAGGACTGACATTTGATGATGTCCTTTTGATTCCTCAGAAGAGCGAAGTGCTGCCGTCAACGGTAAAACTCGAAACACATCTTACCAAAAAGATTGTGCTGAATATTCCGCTGATGAGTGCGGCTATGGATACGGTAACAGAATCGAAACTCGCAATCGCAATCGCAAGAGAAGGCGGTGCGGGCGTTATTCATAAGAATATGACGACTGAAAGACAGGCGGATGAAGTGGAGCGTGTTAAACGTTCCGAGAACGGCGTAATAACCAATCCTTTCTGCCTCGGTCCCGATAATTATGTCTATGAAGCAGACGCTCTTATGGGCAAATATAAGGTTTCGGGCGTACCGATCTGCGATGAGAATAAGAAACTCGTCGGAATTATTACCAACCGCGATATGCGTTTTCTGAAAGACTACTCCTGCAAAATAAAAGATGTTATGACTAAGGATAATCTCGTAACCGCACCTGTCGGAACGACTCTTGAAGAAGCGGAACTCATTCTTTCCAAACATAAGATTGAAAAGCTCCCGCTTGTCGACGAAAATTTCGTGCTCAAAGGTCTTATCACCATAAAGGATATCGAAAAAGCATCCAAATATCCGAATTCGGCAAAGGATGAAAAGGGAAGACTTATCTGCGGCGCGGCAATCGGCGTAACAAACGACGTTCTCGAACGCGCGGGCGCACTTCTTGCGGTCGGCGCCGATTTTCTGGTGCTCGACAGCGCGCACGGACATTCCAAAGGAATTATTGACTGCGTTAAAAAGGTCAAGGCGGCATTTCCCGACTGCCAGCTGATTGCGGGCAATATAGCGACAGGCGAGGCCGCACGCGACCTTATCGAAGCGGGCGCCGATGCGGTTAAAGCGGGAATAGGCCCCGGATCGATCTGCACGACAAGAATTGTCGCCGGAATCGGAGTTCCCCAGCTTACCGCCGTTAACGATGTGTATGAAGTCGCAAAAGAATACGGTATCCCCGTAATTGCCGACGGCGGAATCAAATACTCGGGCGATATAACCAAAGCCATTGCCGCAGGCGGCGACGTTATTATGATCGGATCGCTTTTCGCGGGATGCGATGAAGCACCCGGCGAAATGGAAATCTATCAGGGACGTTCCTTCAAGGTTTATCGCGGAATGGGATCGCTTGCCGCTATGGAAAAAGGAAGCAAGGACCGCTATTTCCAGTCGGGCTCGAAGAAACTCGTCCCCGAGGGAGTCGAGGGACGTGTACCTTATAAGGGAATGCTTTCCGAAACCGTGTTCCAGCTTATGGGCGGTCTGCGTTCGGGCATGGGATATTGCGGAACGGCAACCATTGAGGATTTGAAGCAGAACGGCAAGTTTGTCAGAATTACCGCAGGCGGCCTGCGCGAGTCGCATCCTCACGATATAAACATCACAAAAGAAGCACCTAATTACAGCGTCAGAACCTGATTAAATCGAGACTGTTTCATTTTATCATATGAAACAGTCTCTTTTTGTTAAAACCGAAAATATATAAAAGTATGAAAGGAGGGAAACTGTCTGTATGGAAGTTCGCGAATATCTGAAAAAGAATATAAAAATGGCGTCAAAAAATCTTTTTACCAAGTTCAGACAGTATGCCTGCTTTTTTCTGCTGCTCTTTTTGCTGCAAAGCCTGCTTTGCACAACCGTTTCTATACGCTGTAATTATGAGCGCTCCCAAAAGGAAATTCTCGAGGAGCAGTTTACCAATAATAACGGGATAATTTACCATGTAAAACTGCTCGGACTGAATTCCACACAATATGCCGCGCTGACTCAGTATGAGTCCCGCCAGAGCGATGAGGACAGATTTTTTCAAATTGCCGGAGGCGAAATATCCGAAGGAATGCTCGAAACAGGCACTAAATACAGCGTTTATGATGTCGAAATCGCTTTTATCGGCGATGATAAGGGAGCCTGCTATGACGAGTTTAACGCAAGATTTTATGAGAGCCTGAAAGAAGAAGGCGAATTTGACGAATATATTACACCCCTTCTGAATTATGAGCTGAACACCTTCCTTTACCGCTTTTTGACCTTTCTTACGGTTGCGGCGATTTTCGCGCTTGCCGTCGCCGTGCTCAGAGTTCTTCACTATACCGTATCCTCTTTTTACAGCTTTGCCTACGGTATATATATGTCATTCGGCGCCGATTTCGGAAAACTCTTTTCCGCATCCTTTTGGGAAATGCTTATTCTTAATCTCATACTTATAGTTCCGTCCGCAATTCTGTCGAATGTCGTAAGTTTTGTTATCGTAAAATGTTCGGGACTCGAATTCGTATTCTGCCCGTATGCGATTCCTCTGTCATTTGTTCTGACACTTGCGGCGGCACTTGCCGCGTCGTTTGCCACATTCAGAAAAATCGCGTCAAAACCGCCGGTAAAACTTATCGGAGCCGAGGATAATTCGGATCTGATATGCTCGCCGAGAACAAGCACCGACATCAGAAACTTTTCTTTTTCGGCAGGACTCGAAAAACTGTCTCTTTTCAGATTCCGCAATTATCTTCTGCGGCTTACCGCTTTTACCGTAGCTTTTACACTTGTTTTTGCATCCGCCGCATATATCGCGGATATATGCAGAGAGGCAATCACAATGCCGACATTCGAGTATGAACTTGAATTTGAGCCGACGGTAACCGAAATCAGAGTCGACTCCGACGGCAACCCCGTATCCGAAGATGCCGAGGGGGATTTTGAAACCGTAAAAACGGTATCTTACGAATATACCTGCGACAGCGGCGTCTATGCCGATTTGCGCTCGATTGACGGCGTCGCCGGAGTTTATAAAAAAAGCTCGGTTAACGCGTACGACTGCAACTCACATATTTTCGTAGACAGTAAATCGGTGAAGCGGAATATCGGATATCGCAAGGATGACGAAACGGGATTTTCGGATGTCGATTTTCTCGCACTTGATGCCGATGTCGCCGAATGGATTGAATTTTGCGGCTATACCGTAAAAGGAAGCCTTGACGATGTGATAAATGACAGCTCGATGATAGCCGTGTCCGATTCGGTCGGCGGAAAAAAGACTTTCGGCCTAAAAGTCGGAGATAAAATCCGTATTGCAGTAGACTCGCGTCTTACCGGTGATGAGGAGGAAACGGCGTTCGGTTCGGATAAAAACGACGCACTTTCGGGAAGACTCAAAAACTACGCCTATGTTTACCGAACATTTACGATAGGCGCCGTAATATCGGGCGTTCCGTCTGATACGGCTGCTTTGGTGTATATGAACTCGTCCGCCTATCGGACGGTCACACATGAGGATGCGGCGTATGATGAGGTGAAAATCGTCGTTGACGATGATATAAGCGACAGCGATTTTGAACTGCTCGGTATAAATCTCAGAAATGCGCAGGATTACTACTCGAATCTGAAACTGATAAATCTCGATTCGCGTGTCGACAGAATAATCGAAAAAAATAAAAACTGGCCGAAAATTCTCGACTTTTTCGGAATTTGCGCGCTTTCCGCAGTTCCCGCCGTTGAAATACTGTCGCTTTCGATTTTTTACAGAAAAAGAGAGGAAGAATTTGACTCGTATATCGCGATGGGCGCGGTCGGCGCCGATATCAAAAAGATATTTCTCGTTGACGGTCTTTTCTTTTCGGCATTGACGGCCGTTTCACATTTGATTTTGGCAACCCTGATTTCACGGCTTGTATGGTCGCTTATGAATATACCGAATATGTTCAGACTCATTTGCGGAAGCGATGAAATCGTATGCTTCGGCTATAATTATCCGTTTGCCGTGATTATCGCGGGAATGACGGTTGCGGCAATCGGTGCTTTTGTCGGAGTATGGCTCTCATATCGGAGATATTTTCGCGAAAATCGATTGACCGACGGCAAAAAGAAAATTTTAAGGAAAGGCAAGGATAAACTCGAAAATGGGAATAATGCTTGAAGCGCACGATCTTGTCAAACAGTATAAACAGTACGATCAGACAATAAACGCGGTCGATCATGTTTCGCTCAAAGTTGACGCAGGCGAATTTCTTGCTATAATGGGTGCTTCGGGATCGGGCAAATCAACCCTGATAAATCTGCTCGCGGGACTTGACAGACCGAATTTCGGCAGCATAACCATTCACGGAAACGAAATCACCTCTCTTTCGGCAGATAAACTCTCGAAATTCAGAGGGGAATTTGTCGGAATGATATTTCAAAAGCATAATCTGATTCCGCAGTTCACGGCTTTGGAAAATATCCTTGTTCCGACCGTGATGTGCAATAAAAGCGATGAGAGCTTTAACGAACATCTTAAAAAAACAGTCAGAATGCTCGGTATAGGCAACCGTCTCGGGCATCTCCCGTCAGAACTTTCGGGCGGACAACAGCAGCGTGTAGCAATCGCCAGAGCGCTTATAAACCGTCCGCAGGTTCTTTTCGCCGATGAGCCTACCGGAAATCTCGACCGTAAAAACGCCGATGAGGTGGTGAATCTGCTTCTCGAAATAAAGGAACAAATCGGACAAACGCTTATAATGGTAACGCATGATATGGCAATCGCCGAACATGCCGATAAAATTTATATGATGGATAACGGCAGGCTCTATCTATATAAAGATAAGCAGGGAAGCTACGAAAACAGATGCAGACTTGAGATGGAGCGTGACCGCGCTCTCGAAAACGGCGGTGAACAATGAAGTTACAGCGCACCGATACTTGACAATCATATGAATGTGTGCTATAATAAGCATATCGCGTAACACGGTTAAACAAAAGTCAAGAGGTGCGTTAAAATGAAATTCGCGGTTGAATCCGGACTTATTCCCGGAACGGTAAGAAAAAAAGACGAGATGGGAAATGTCACGGGGAAAGAATTTCTCGATAAGATTTTTTATATTTCGGACGGAATTATGCTCTCACAGATAAGAGATGTGTCGGGCGTAGACGGATCCACCCTTCAAAACTGGGTAAAAAGAGGATGGATTGGAACAACGACCAATAAAAAATATACGAAAGATCAGCTTGCGAGAATTCTTATCATAAATATGCTGCGAAGCTGTATGCTTCTTGAACATATCGATTTTCTCCTGCACTATATAAACGGTGAAATCGATGATAAGAATGATGATATAGTACCCGAATCGGTGCTTTACGATTATATTTGCCGCTCGTATGATATTTTCACCGAGAAAAAATACGAAACCGATGATGAACTTAAAGCGGTCATATCGGAAGTGATAAAAGATTATGTCGAACCTGTGGACGGCGCAAAAGAACGCCTTTCAAGCGCGCTCGAAATTATTCTGATAGCTTATTTCTGCTCGACGGTCGGCAAGTATGCGAATATGCTTTTCGGTAAAGTCTGCGGATAATACAAAACATCCTCCGAATTTTCTCGGAGGATGTTTTACATTATTTTTCTTTGCTGTCCGAAATCTGCCCCGAACTTTCGATGTCGGAAGCGCGATCGGATATTTTTTTATGGAAATTAACGATGTAATGGGTGTATTCGGTGTTCATATAAGGGGATGTAATCATAAAATCGGCGGTTGCTCTGTTGTTTGCAATCGGAATGTCGTAAACCTGCGCTATACGCAGCAGAGCCTTTACATCGGGGTCATGCGGCTGTGCGGTCAGCGGATCCGAAAAGAAAATCATCATGTCAATGCGTCCTTCCACAATTCTTGCACCGACCTGCTGATCGCCGCCGAGCGGGCCGCTGTTAAATCCTCTTACCGGAAGACCTGTCATCTCCGAGATGATTTTTGCGGTTGTTCCCGTACCTACCAGAAAATGGCGTTCGAGAATCTGCTTGTTTTTTTTGCACCACTCGACAAGCTCCGCTTTTTTGAAATCGTGCGCGATAAGTGCAATGTTTTTCTGCTTTTCGATAACTCTCGGTATGTAGTCTTCGTTTGCGCTGATTGTCTCAATCATATTGTATTCCTCTGTTTCTTTATTTATCGGTAGAATTATATAAATCGGCTTTTTTTGCCGCAAGATAATATGTTTCTTCGTCTCCGAAAAAACCTATCATGCTGCAGCTGTCTATCGTTACGTAGTTTTCGTGATACAGCGGACTTCCGTAGGTAACCACGAAATCGCATTTTGCTTCGTCAAGCCAGATGTTTTGCGTTTCATCCATTTCGGGTAGTGCGGTCATGTTCAGACGGCAGAAGAATTTGCAGTCCGGGATGATGTTCGCGGCGGTATAAAATCCACCGTCAAGCCACCCGTAGTTCAGAAGAGTCGCGTTCTCGCGCTCGTTTATGATTTTCGCGAATCTGTACTGCGGGAGCGACTCTTTGTCTTTTCCCATCATCTTCACATTCATACTGCAGTTCAGCGAAAGAACCGCCGATGCCGATAAGAAGAGCAGCGCACATAGAACCGATACAGCCTTGACCGACCGACTCCGATACGCGGACTCCGCCGATTCGACGCCGCCCGTTTTTGCGGATACTGTTTCGAGAAGCCTTGTAATCGGGATAAAACCGAGCGGCAGATAGACCGCCTCAATCAGAAAATAGTAGAAAAATGCGGTCCCGCCTATGTAAATGAAAATTGTCAAAAAGATAAATGATAAAATGACCTCGAACTTTTCGGTAATGTCGAAGAAGAGCAGAGCATAGATAATCCCGACAATTATGAAAAAACTTACCGTACTGTTAGATAAAAAGTTCGCATACGAGCCGTTTAAGGCGAAAACAAACTTTCCGAGAAGCGTTCCGCCGCTGTCCGAGTACAGGAAAATGTTGTTGTAAAAATAAACGGTAAACCAATCGGAAAGGGCATTGTTTATTGCGAAGTATATGAAAAACGGAACTGTTATAATCAGAACACCGTATAAAACTCCGCCGATGAAAATCAAAAGCTCTTTCGGCTTTTCCCTTATCGGCTTCGAAAAGGGTAAAATCAAGGCAGCCCCGATAAAAAATCCGAGCATTGTATATTTTATCCAGAGAACCGCACCCGCGAGCAGCCCTATAATCAGCGCCTCCGAAAATTTAAGCGGACGCCGCTCTCTCATAGAACGCAGAAAAAGAAAAAGAGATGCCGAAAGCAGCGGCAGACAGAGCTCTTCGGCACTGTCGCCGATTGAAAAAGAGTAGGATGAATATGTTACGGCGGCAATTATCGGCAGAAAAAAGACCGATGTCCTCCCGCAGTAGAGCCGCATCGTTTTGTATGAAAAGAAAAGAAAGAAAGATGCCGATATGACCTCGAGAAAAAACACCCCGATGAAACTGTCATTCGAGACAAGCCGGCATATTCCGTGCAGAAAATAGAGCAAAATTCCTTTCTGTTCGTATATGTCGCGGTAGACGACCTTGCCGTTCATCATCGCTTTTCCGACCGTGAAAAAGCAGTTCGCGTCAACCCAGCTGTTTATCGGATAAAGAAATGACGACTGCGAGCAAATCATGATGACGACAAACGCCGAAACAACCGATATAATAAGAGCGGATATGTTGTCCGATTTGCCGTCTTTTCTGTTTTCGGCCGAATAATCGGGAAGCATCCCGATTTTTTCGCGTAAAGTGAGCATTTTATCTTTCATTGTCTGTTTTATCGTCAAGATTATGTTCAATGTGATAGCGCGGACGGGCTTTGCTTTCGAGATAAATTTTGCCGATATATTCACCGACCACCCCGATTGACAGCAGAATAAGTCCGCCGATTGCCCATACCGATATGATAAGACTCGGCCATCCGTCAACCGTCTGTCCGTCGAAAAATCTTACAAGCGTGTAAATGAACATCACAAAGCTGAGCAGAAAAATCGAAAAGCCGAGCAGCGTGATTATCCTTATCGGCTTTACACTGAGTGAGGTAATGCCGTCGACCGCGAATGAAATCATTTTTTTGAGCGGATATTTGCTCTCACCCGCAAATCGTTTTGCCCGTTCGTAATATACAATATCCGACTTGAAGCCTATCATCGGAATAAGACCGCGGAGAAAGAGATTGACCTCTTTGTATTCGGACAGAGCTTCAAGCGCGCGTCGGCTCATAAGACGGCAGTCGGCGTGATTGTAAATCGTTTCGGCTCCCATAAAATTCATCATCTTGTAAAAAGACTGCGCGGTTGTGCGTTTGAAGAAACTGTCTTTTTCTCTGCTGCTGCGAACTCCGTAGACGATTTCGCATCCGTCATTGTACTTTTCCAACATTTTGTCAATGACGTTTATGTCGTCCTGAAGATCGGCGTCCATTGAAATAACGGCATCGGCAGATTCTTTTGCCGTCATAAGACCGGCAATAAGCGCGTTTTGATGACCGCGGTTGCGCGAAAGCGAAATTCCGGTAAAGATTCCGTCCGACTTGTGAAGTTCGCAAATAATCTTCCATGTGCTGTCACGCGAGCCGTCGTTGACAAACAGAATTCGGCTCTCGCCCGAAATTCTGCCGTCTGCGCAAAGCGTATAATATTTTTCTTTAAGCCTTGATGCCGTTTCGCGCAAGACCGCTTCTTCGTTGTAGCACGGAATTACCGTATACAGAATCATTTTTTTACCTGCCTTTCATTGAACTTTCGCCGCTTTCGGCGAACCGCGGACCGAATGAAAATTTATTTTTTTTCTCTGAAAACAAAAAGTTTGCTGAAAATATAGTTCAGAATCACAACAATAATGCCCACGACTATTTTCATAAGCATGGAATTGTATCCGAGCTTGTCAACCGTAATCCAGATGATAAATGTTTCGAGAATGCCCGAAAGCAGACGGCAGCCGTAAAACGACATAAATTCGGCGAAAAACTTCCCGAATGAAAAATCCTTGCTCTCGAACACGAAGATCTTGTTGGTAATAAAAGCAAATGTTACCGAAACAATCCATGAAAAGACATTTGACGCAAAACCCGATTTCGTTACCGCATAATAGAAAACGGCGTATGAAATATAGCTTACCGCGGTAGTCAGAACACCGAAAATCAAATAAAGAATGAGTTCTTTGCGATCATTGCATATTTTTTTTATTTTATCAATCATTTCATTCACCGGATGATTCTTTGCCGCACGACCTTTGCGGCTTCGTATTTTTGTTCATTATATCATTCGGAAGACCGAATGTCAATAATATAAATGTTAATTTAACACAGAGACAGCCGAGACCGATTTCAAAAAGTTTAATTTGCTATTGACTGAGCGGCTCGGATATGCTATAATCTTCTTACTTGCAGAGTAGGGGTCACGGCGTTAAGTGTCGGGCGGACGGGGAGTTGCCGCGCGGACGAAAACAGCCGGCTGTTGCGGTCGCGGCCCCGCATCCCGCTGTTGCATAAGGACGCTCTTCCTCGTGCGGCAATTTTTGTTGCGGAAGCTGTGGGAGGAGGTTTTTATGTATAATAAGAGTAAAAAAAGAGATTTGCAGACTGTTTTCGCAAATCCGTTTTCGGCGGCATACTGGAAGCTTGCGGCATCCGAATTTACCGACCTTAAAATGCTGCTCATCGCGGCACTTGTCGCCGCCGTGCGTGTGGCGCTTCGCCCGTGGTCAAACGCCCTGACGATTGCCCCAAATCTGACAATAAATCTGTCATTTTGGATAAGTGCGGCGGGCTCGATGATATACGGACCGCTTGTCGGACTGTTTTCGGGAGCACTCAGCGATACTCTCAGCTGTATCTTGTTTCCGAGCGGACCGTATTTCTTCCCGTTTGTATTTGTCGAGATGCTCGGATGCTTCGTTTTTGCGCTTTTTCTTTACCGCGCGAAAATCACGGCGCTCAGAGTGGTGATGTCCCGTGTCGCCGTTGTTGTAAGCTGCAATTTTATTCTCAATCCGCTCATAATGGTCCTGTATTACAGACTCTTTTATTCGGATAAAAGCTATACTTTTTACAGCGTAATGCTGACCGTACTTAAAGCGCTTATAACCTTTCCTTTTGAAGCACTGATTCTTGTCGTCTTTATCTCGGCGATTTCACCCGCACTCGCAAAAATGAAGCTTGTCGCCGGATGCCCGAAAAGGCTGAAAATAAGCGTCGGGACTTGGATTGTGATAGCCGTACTCTTTGCCGCTTCGGCGGTATCTCTTTTCCTTGTCGTCAAATACGGCCTTTACGACACCCTGAAATCCTATCTTAAAGAATGGCTTAAATAATGTAAAAAATATAACTGAGGTGTAAAATGTATAATTTTCCTATCGGAGCAATGCTCGACTCGTTCAGACTGCCGACAAAAGACGCAATCAAAGCGGCGGAAAAAATCGGTGCCAAAGGTATTCAGATGTATGCCACCTCGGGTGAACATTCGCCCGAAAATATGACGGATGACAAAATCAGGGAAATTCTTTCGATGATGAATGATTCGGGACTTGTTTTCTCGGCAATATGCGGCGACCTCGGCAGAGGATTCGGCAATGCCGAGCTTAATCCCGAACTCATAGAAAAATCGAAGAGAATACTCGATCTCGCAAAAAAACTCGGAAGCGATGTCGTTACAACCCATATAGGCGTAGTCCCTTCCGATATGTCGAATCCGAGATATGAGATTATGCATAACGCCTGCCTTGAACTTGCCGAATACGCCGACTCGGTCGATGCGCATTTCGCAATCGAAACAGGTCCCGAAACCGCCGCAACACTGCGCGGATTTCTTGACGGACTCGGCTCACACGGAGTCGCGGTCAATCTTGACCCCGCAAATCTCGTGATGGTAACCGCCGACGATCCGGTAAAAGCCGTTCATACGCTCAAAGATTATATCGTGCATACCCATGCCAAAGACGGCGTCAGACATTTCGAAAAAGATCCCGAAATGATATACGGAGTAAAGCCCGATACATGTACCGACCGCGGACCGTCGTTTGACGAGCTTCCTCTCGGAAAGGGAAATGTCGATTTTCCCAAATATCTTGCGGCTCTTGACGAGATAGGCTACCGCGGATTTCTTACAATCGAGCGCGAATGCGGAGAAAATCCCGCCGAGGATATAAAAACAGCCGCCGATTTTCTGCGCGGTATAATCGCCGCTCACTGATTTCGGCATAATGAACAAAGCATCGGGGGTTCGGACTGCAAGCGCAGAACGTACCCCCGAAATCGGTTTATGAAAGGAGAACGGGAAAATGAACTTTGTAAAAAAAGTTTGGAACGCGGTTAAAAACACGGCGGTAAAGACCGCAAAATTTGTCACATCCCGCGATGCCGATAATAACCTCCGACTTTTCGGACATATCAGATTTTACCTTGTTCTGGCGATTTTGCTCGAATTTGCAATCGAATGTGTAAGCAGACATTCGCTGAAAAGCGGACTTGTGTTCGTGTTTGAATCGTTTTACTTTTTCTCGCTTAATATTCTGATTATTTTCATAACCTTTGTTCCGACCTTTTTTGTCAGAAAAAAACTTTTCCTTTCAACGCTTGTCACATTTATCTGGCTCGGACTCGGCATTACCAACGGTATAGTTACTCTCTGCCGCGTTACACCTTTTTCGGTTATAGATATTCTCAATCTTCCGTCTGTATTCCCGATAATAGAAATTTATCTTAATAAATTTCAGATAATCGCCATATGCGCCGCCATTCTCGCGGCGGTGGGCTTTGTGATATTTCTTGCGGTAAAGGCTCCGAAAAGCAAAACAGATATCCGAAAATCGGCTGTTGCCGCAGTTTGCGCGTTCGCTCTTGTGCCTGCGGCATGGATGTTCGGAAAAGCGGCAAATCTTCTGCCCGATAAATTTACAAATCTTCCGGATGCCTATGAGGCATACGGCTTTCCGTACTGCTTCTGCACGAGCGTGGTCGACAGGGGAATAGATACACCTACCGACTATTCGGATAATAAGATAGATGAAATACTCGAGGCTCTGAAAAAGCATGCCGATAAAGAGCCTGCCGAAAAACCCAATATCATATTTGTACAGCTCGAGTCTTTTTTCAATGTAAACGATCTGAAAAACGTAACTTTTTCGGAAAATCCGATACCGAATTTTACCGAATATCTCGACCGCGGAATAAGCGGTTATCTGACCGTCCCCGTGCTCGGCGCAGGTACGGTAAATACCGAATTTGAAGTTCTGACCGGTATGAGCGTCAATATTTTCGGCGCGGGAGAGCATCCTTATAAAACCGTTCTTAATAGCTATACTTGCGAAAGCATAGCCTATAATCTTTCGGAAATCGGCTACTCGACTCACGCCGTTCATAACTACCGCGGAACTTTCTATCAGCGGCATAAAGTGTATCAAAATCTCGGATTTCAGAGCTTTACTCCTCTCGAATATATGTGCGATGCCGAGTATAATGTAAGCGGAG